>NZ_JAXDEQ010000167.1:0-414 GCF_035065025.1 Pseudomonas sp. YuFO8
GAGCGCTGAGCGTGAGCGTCTGGCGACCTTGGAAAGCCGCTGGGCTGAAGAGAAAACCTTGGTGGACGAGTTGCTAGCCACCCGTGCAACGCTGCGTGAAAAGGCGGGCGTGGTGGACAGTGGCAACGATGAGCTGCGCGCCCAACTGGTCGACCTGCAACAGCGCCTCACCGCCCTGCAAGGCGAAACCCCGCTGATCCTGCCCACCGTGGATTACCAGGCCGTGGCCTCGGTGGTCGCCGACTGGACCGGCATCCCGGTGGGCCGCATGGCGCGCAATGAATTGGAGACGGTGCTCAACCTCGACCAGCACCTGAAAAAACGCATCATCGGCCAGGACCATGCCCTGCAGATGATCGCCAAGCGCATCCAGACCTCCCGCGCCGGCCTCGACAACCCGAGCAAGCCGATTGG
>NZ_JAXDEQ010000168.1:0-413 GCF_035065025.1 Pseudomonas sp. YuFO8
GCCGAGGCGCTGGGAGTAAACCGTCTGATAGCGTTCGCGGTCCGAGTCTTCGTCGGGGCGATCTATATAGGGAGGCAACGGCATATGGCCGACGCGTTCCAGCAGCGGCAATACCTCTTCGGCAAACTTGAGTTCGAACAGCGCATCATGACGCGCCACCATCTCGGCTTCGCCACCGCCATCGATCAGTATGGAGGATCCCGGTTTCGGCGACTTGCTCGAACGCACATGGGCCAGTACGCGATGACTGTCCAGTACTCGCTCAACCAGAATTTCAAGCTTGCCACCAGATGCTTTCTGGCCAAACAGCCGCGCCGGAATCACCCGGGTGTTGTTGAACACCATCAGATCGCCAGGGCGCAAATGCTCAAGCAAATCAGTGAATTGACGGTGTGCGAGGACGCCACTCACCC
>NZ_JAXDEQ010000169.1:0-411 GCF_035065025.1 Pseudomonas sp. YuFO8
GTCTGATAGCGAAGCGCGCCGCTGTTATTGGTGCGAGCGGCAGCGCATTACCCGCCGCGAACAGGATGTGATGCGCTATCTGGCCTGGGAAATGCCGCCGACGGCGATAGCGCGTTATTTGGCGTTGAGCGTGAAGACCGTCAGTAACCACAAACAGGCAGCGATGAGAAAACTGGGGTTCAAACGCAACGTCGATTTATACCACTGGCTGCGGCAAGGGGGCCTGAAAACCGTAGAGCGGTCGCGAGGAGAGGGGTGCGGTTCAGGTGCGCGGCTTGGCGCCGGAACCGCTGCGGCGTCAATACAGCAGCGTCATCGCGCTGAAGAACAGTAGCGTCAACACGATGATGATGACGTTTTGTGTGGCTTTGCGCACCAGTTTGCTGGCGCTCAGCCGGCTGTCGATGATGT
>NZ_JAXDEQ010000170.1:0-411 GCF_035065025.1 Pseudomonas sp. YuFO8
AGGGCGAAGAGGTCGAACCAGCACGTGCCAAGGCGCAAGCCATGGGCGTGAAAGAGATCTACATTGACGACCTGCGCGAAGAGTTCGTCCGCGATTTCGTTTTCCCGATGTTTCGCGCCAACACCGTCTACGAAGGCGAGTACCTGCTGGGTACCTCCATCGCACGTCCGCTGATCGCCAAACGCCTGATCGAAATCGCCAACGAAACCGGCGCCGACGCCATTTCCCATGGCGCTACCGGCAAGGGCAACGACCAGGTGCGTTTCGAACTGGGTGCCTACGCGCTCAAGCCTGGCGTGAAAGTGATTGCCCCTTGGCGTGAATGGGACCTGCTGTCCCGTGAAAAGTTGATGGATTACGCTGAGAAGCACGCAATCCCGATCGAGCGCCACGGCAAGAAGAAATCCCCGT
>NZ_JAXDEQ010000171.1:0-411 GCF_035065025.1 Pseudomonas sp. YuFO8
GGATTGGGTGTTGGTACACGATGCGGCGCGGCCGAACCTGAGCCGCGATGACCTCGACAAACTGCTGGCTGAGCTGGCTGACGACCCGGTCGGCGGCCTGCTGGCCGTGCCGGCCCGCGATACGCTCAAGCGCGTCGACAAACACGGCCGTGTGGTAGAGACCGTCGACCGCAGCCTGATCTGGCAAGCCTACACGCCGCAGATGTTCCGCCTCGGAGCCCTGCACCGCGCGTTGGCCGACAGCTTGGTGGCGGATGCGGTGATTACCGATGAAGCCTCGGCGATGGAATGGTCGGGTCAGGCGCCGCGCCTGATTGAAGGGCGCTCGGACAATATCAAAGTCACCCGGGCGGAAGATCTCGAGTGGTTGCGGTTGCGGTGGGTTAACCGACAGTAGTCAGTTGCACCGAG
>NZ_JAXDEQ010000172.1:0-410 GCF_035065025.1 Pseudomonas sp. YuFO8
CGCAAGCTCAGCGGGGAGAAAACCACCTGGCAACCCTGAAGTGGCCTGTGCACAATGGGCGGCCACTCGACCACGGACAGGAACGCCATGCGCCAGGTACTGCTGATCATCGACGTGCAACCTTCCTTCAACCCGCCCACGTGGCTGGTGGACGGCATCAACACCCTGCTGGGGCGCATGCCGTCAGTCGCCACCGTGGAGCGCCACGACGAGAGCGTCACGCCCTTCGCCCGGCAACTCGGCTGGCAACCGGCGCCGAACGACCAAAGCCTGGTGGCCGCTGATCGCATCTTTATCAAACACGGCTATGCGCCAACCCCCGAGACCGTTTCCTACCTGAAAAGCCTCGCGCCGCAACGTGTACTGGTGTGTGGTATCCAGACCGACACCTGCGTGCTGGCGGCGGGGTT
>NZ_JAXDEQ010000173.1:0-409 GCF_035065025.1 Pseudomonas sp. YuFO8
CGGCTTGCAGTTCCAGGGTTTCCCGGGTGGCCTGCAAACGTCCACGCACACTGGCGAACAGCATGAACCCGAGCTGCTGCTCGGCGTCCTTGAGCGCCGCATCTACATCGCCCACGGAAAGTTGCAACCACTCGGCGGCCAAGCCTGGGTGTCCGGTCTGCAAGATGGCCTGAATCACTTCGATATGACGTAAACGCATCGCCGGAGTCTATGTGCAGCGGGCCGGGTATTCAATAGAATGGCTGCGCTGATCATCAACGACCACAGCCGGCTACCGGCATTAACAACAAAAACAGGTCTGGTCTCATATGCCTTTACCCTCGATATGCCTCGGGGTAACGGTCAAGCAACTGCTGGTCCTGGTGACCGTCGGCTGTGTGGCTGCTTATCTCTTCGACACTCAAAGCGA
>NZ_JAXDEQ010000174.1:0-409 GCF_035065025.1 Pseudomonas sp. YuFO8
GGGATCTTGCTGGAGTACGGCGCACTAAGTTCCGAGCCGACGCCGTTTCCGTTGTTTACCGTGTTGGGGAAATGTTTGACGCTCAAGGGGTATTTGTACGCCGAGATCGTCGCAGACCCGGCTGCGTTGGCGCGGGCCAAGGCGTTTATTTTGGATGGGCTCGCGTCGGGCGCGTTGGCGCCGGTGATTGCGAAGACGTTTGCGTTGGATGAGGTGCAGGACGCACATCGGTATTTGGAGGCGAACCAGCAGGTGGGCAAGGTGGTGGTGACGGTGTGAGGGCGATGTCCTAGGACATTTCCCAAAGCTGGGGATTGGGTTGCCCGATTGCCTACGCCTGCGTCAGAATCCGCCGGCTTGTGCGCTGGGGTGGTGGAATCTATGGTTGCGCGGTCGCTGAATTTTTCGG
>NZ_JAXDEQ010000175.1:0-408 GCF_035065025.1 Pseudomonas sp. YuFO8
GGACAGGACCATGTCAGCGGTGTGCTGCAATTGTCGGCTCCGTCGGATTTCGGGCGCAATCAGCTATTGCCGTGGTTGGATGAGTTCCAGCGTGACTACCCGCAACTCACCGTGCGGCTGTTGCTGGGTGATCGGATTGCCGATCTGTTCCGCCAGCCGGTGGATATCGCCTTGCGCTATGGTGAGCCTGAAGACTCCAGCCTGATTGCGCTGCCCATCGCCCCAGACAATGTGCGTGTGCTGTGTGCCTCTCCCAGCTATCTCGCACGTTATGGCGAGCCTCGGCACCTGGAGCAACTGGCCCAGCATAATTGCCTGTTGTACATGCTTGGCAGCCGGGTCCACGATCATTGGACCTTTCACGACGGCAAGCGCGAGATCAGCCTGACCGTCACCGGCGACCGCTTC
>NZ_JAXDEQ010000176.1:0-408 GCF_035065025.1 Pseudomonas sp. YuFO8
CAGCCAGGACACCTTGGCGCGCATCGGCGGCGATGAGTTTGTGTTCCTGGTGCAACTGACCCAGCCGGACGATGCCCTTGGCCTTGCCGAGCGCCAGGTGATCCTGATCAACCGCGCCTTCCAGGTGGCCGAGCATGAGCTGAAGATCTCTGCCAGCGTCGGCATCGCAATGTTCCCGGGCAACGGTGGCAACCCTCAGGAATTGCTGATGAACGCCGACGCCGCGATGTACCACGCCAAAGGCATGGGCAAGAACGGCTACAGCTTCTTTGACGTGTCGATGAACAACAATGCACGCAAGCAATTGCAGCTGTTGCAGGACTTGCGTAATGCGGTGGAACAGGAGCAATTGCGCCTGTACTACCAACCCAAGTTCGACGCGCTCAGCGGCATCCCGGTCGGCCCCGA
>NZ_JAXDEQ010000017.1:0-128063 GCF_035065025.1 Pseudomonas sp. YuFO8
GTCAGGCGAGGAAGATGTCGGCTGTGCTGGCCTCTTCGCTGGCAAGCCAGCTCCTACAGGTTCGTTGGGTGTTGCCGGGAATTGCGTCTGGCGGTGATCCCCTTGTAGGAGCTGGCTTGCCAGCGAAGGCGGTTTGTCAGGCGAGGAAGATGTCGGCTGTGCGGGCCTCTTCGCTGGCAAGCCAGCTCCTACAGGTTTGTTGGGTGTGAATGTTGAACTCCCGCTCCAGGGGCTGACTCCTAATTCACAACACACTGCACATGACCCAGTTGTGGCGATGACCCACCAACAAGCCGGCGCGATATTCCAAACCGATCTTCCAGCCCGCCTGGACCGCTTGCCGTGGGGCCGCTTTCACACCCTGCTGGTGGTCGCGCTGGGCATCACCTGGTTGCTCGACGGCCTGGAAGTGACCCTGGCCGGCTCGGTGTCCGGCGCGCTGAAAAACAGCCCCGACCTGCGCATGAGCAACTTCGATATTGGCCTGGCCGGTGGCATCTATATCGCCGGCGCCGTGGTCGGTGCCTTGCTGTTCGGCTGGCTGACCGATCGCCTCGGGCGGCGCAAGCTGTTCTTCATGACGTTATGGCTGTACGTGGGCGCCACGGCGGCCACAGCGTTCTCATTCAATCTGGAAAGCTTCCTGCTGTTGCGCTTCCTCACCGGCATGGGGATTGGCGGCGAATACACGGCAATCAATTCGACGATCCAGGAATTCACCCCGGCACGCTATCGCGGCTGGGTCGACCTGACCATCAACGGCACCTTCTGGTTAGGCGCAGCCCTGGGCGCCGGCGGGGCCATTGTCCTGCTCGACCCGCAGGTGGTCGGCGGCGACCTGGGTTGGCGCCTGTGCTTCGGCATCGGTGCCGCGCTGGGCCTGGTGATCCTGGTGATGCGCCTGTGGCTGCCGGAAAGCCCGCGCTGGCTGCTGATCCATGGTCGGCACGATGAGGCGCGACAGATCGTCGAAGGCATCGAAGCGCGTCTGCGCGAAGAAGGCCATGAACTGCCGGCCGTGACCGCCCAACCCCTGCGCCTGCACGCGCGGGACCATACGCCGCTGGCGGAGATCTTCCATACCCTGTTCGTCAGCTTCAGGCGCAGGGCGCTGGTGGGGATGACCCTGATGGCTGCGCAGGCGTTCTTCTACAACGCGATCTTCTTCACCTATGCGCTGGTGCTGACCGATTTTTACCAGGTGCCCGCCGAGCAGGTTGGCTGGTACGTATTGCCCCTGGCACTGGGCAATTTCTGCGGGCCGCTGCTGTTGGGGCGCCTGTTCGACGTGATCGGCCGACGGGTGATGATCAGCTTCACCTACGCGACGTCCGGGATCCTGCTGGCGCTCAGTGGTTATGCCTTCGAGCAGGGCTGGCTGGATGTCACCCAGCAAGCCGCGGCATGGATGGTGATCTTCTTTTTCGCCTCGGCAGCGGCCAGTTCGGCCTACCTGACCGTGGCAGAAACCTTCCCCCTGGAAATCCGCGCCTTGGCCATCGCCGTTTTCTACGCCTTTGGCACTGGCCTGGGCGGCATCATCGGGCCGATGCTGTTTGGCCAACTGATCCAGACCCAGCAACGCGGCAGTCTGTTGATCGGTTACCTGATCGGCGCGGCGTTGATGTGTGTGGCGGCGCTGGTGCAAGGGGTTTGGGGCGTGGCGGCGGAGCGGCGGGCGTTGGAGCAGGTGGCCCGGCCGTTGTCCCAGGCTGCGGACCCATGAACAGAATCAAAGCCCACCGCCGAAGCGATACTGCCAGATCATGCCAACAGCATCGAATTCGCTGCCCGTGCGGGTATATCCGCCATTACTTGCATTGAGCTTGATCGAATGGTTGCGGTTCAACGGCAGCGTGAGGGTGCACCCGTAGCGGGAGTTTTCCTGATAATCGTGGTTACTGACCCCATCGACCGAGCTTCTACCACCTTCGAACCAGGTCGCATCCAGCGAAGCCCAGACACCGTTGTCAAATGCATAGATAAGATGCCCCTGTACCTGGTAGATCGGGTCCTGGGACAGTACGCGGTCGCCGAGTAATTGGTCATTGTCGGTGAAAAACGTGCCCGCGCCCGACAGTTCCAAGGTCACTTGCCCCACACGCTTGGAAACCCCGAGTTCAGGCTTGAACGACCAGCGATTGTTGCCCAGGTTAATCAGCCGGCTGTCGTCGTATTGGCCCAGTGGCGCCGTGACCGCCAGGCTGGCGCCGATGATCACATCCTGCTGGTAGCTGGGGAACTCGGCCAGGGACATCGCCGGGGCGCCATACAGGTTGACCGAGAAGCGAAACCTGGGGTCGATCAACCCGGTGACATCACGCTTCCTGGGCTCGCCGGCAAGCAGGGCAGAGCCGGTCAATTTCGCCTCGGGCACGACGACATCGAACTTCCCCGAACGACCCCAGACGTCCAGGGACCGGGCAAAGGCGAACACGACCGTCTCGATCTTGAGCTTGGCATCTTCCAGCGGAATCGAGGGATTGGCCGTCACGTTGCCATGCAGATCGCTGTAGCCGAGGAGCAAAAAATTGATACCGACCGGCGTATTGGCATAGGACCTGGGCTCGAGATCCTCTGCCACTGCACCGGTGGCGAGCATGGCGAGCGAAGCGGATGCGAACCGAATCAACCTGACGACGCAGAGAGTGTGTTTCATCCACATTCGCTCGCTTGCTGTGAGGACCTCCGGGGTTCTATGAGTTGTAGCGCATCTGCATATGTTTGGCACATACAGCGGCCACCAGCACTGCACGGTCGCACTTGCAGTTTGATCGTATATCCCAGGTCGATCGGTGCCTGGGCATTCCGTTTATTGGATGGGAGGTAATAGCGAATCGGGATAGAATCTGGAAGAAGACCGATTACTGCAAGGGGTCGTCAAAGAACGCGGAATTTAGAGTACGCTCAGCGTGCGCAGTGGCGGGTACCCAGCGATGCAGCGTAGGAACGGACACGCCATGTTTCTTGGACACGTCCTTGTTCGGAACGCCACTTGCCAGCAAATTTTTATTTAAATGTTGCTTTTGTTGTCTGCGTCTTCGAGAACGCTGGGGAGCTGCGTCAACAATTCCGGCAACGCGGTTTTAACCGTCTCCCATACGACATCCAGGTTGATATCGAAGTACCCGTGAGCAATACGGTTGCGCATCCCACGCATGCTGCGCCATGGCACTTGCGAGTGTTCTAGAATGAACTCTGCGTAACCATCCATTACCTTTGTCGCCGCCTCTCCTATGATGATGAGGCTCATAATGATGGCTTGTTGCGTACGCTTGTCTTCAAGGAACTCGACTTTGTCCAAACCCTCTATGAAGCCACAGGCATCCACTGCGGCCTGTTGCATATGTCCGAGGTAATCAACCAGGCGATTCTCATTCATACTGGCTTGGCCTCTGCGAGGACCTGGCCTCGAAACTTCGACGGCAAATCGCTGGGAGTCAACAAATCAACATGGATGCCAAGCAGTGACTCCAATTCAACTTGTAAGCCACCCAGGTCAAACAGTGTTGCGCCGGGTAATGCATCGACCAGTAGGTCGAGGTCACTGCCATCCAGATCGGTACCGCGCAGCACCGACCCGAAGATACGTGGATTAGTCACGCGAAAGCGGCTCACCATTTCTCGGACGGCACTTCGCTTTAGGTCAAGCGCGAGTGAAGGGCGCATAGGGGCTTTTCCTTATCGAAACTCAATGAAGGCTAGGGGATCGAGAATAGTGTTTCAACAACTATTTTCGAGAACCTCAAGCCTTGGTTTCGGCGTGCCACTTGCGTCGTGGATTGGCCTCACGGAAACCCATGATTATATGAACGAGGAATCCGTATGCCGCGCCGCCCCGATCCTTTGCGCCCACTGAGCGCGCCGCTTGGTTAATGAACGATGCAGGGGAGGGACACTGCTGGTGCCCCCCCCATGAATCAGCGCACCAGGCAAGGCTGCTTGTTGTTGAAGCTCCACCCAGGCATCAGGAACTGCATGGCGACGCTGTCGTCCCGGGCGCCGAGGCCCATGCCTTTGTAGAGTTCGTGCGCCTTGGCCACGGCGTCCATGTCGATGTCCACGCCCAGGCCATGCCGGGTCGGAACCTTGACGTAGCCACCTTCGATTTTCAGTGGCTCCCGGGTCAGGCGCTGGCCGTCCTGCCAGATCCAGTGCGTGTCGATCGCGGTGATCTCTCCCGGTGCGGCGGCGGCAACTTGGGTGAACATGGCCAGGGAGATATCGAAGTGGTTGTTGGAATGAGAACCCCAGGTCAGACCCCAGTCGTGACACATCTGGGCGACACGGACCGAGCCCTGCATCGTCCAGAAATGCGGATCGGCAAGCGGGATATCGACCGATTGCAGTTGAATGGCATGGCCCATTTCGCGCCAGTCGGTGGCGATCATGTTGGTGGCGGTCTTCAGGCCCGTGGCACGGCGGAATTCGGCCATGACCTCGCGGCCCGAGTAGCCGTTTTCCGCACCGCACGGGTCTTCGGCATAGGCGAGGACGTGGTGCTGGTCCCGGCACAGGCGGATGGCTTCCTTGAGCGACCAGGCGCCATTGGGGTCAAGGGTAATGCGGGCGTCAGGAAAACGTTCGGCCAGCGCGGTGACCGCTTCGATTTCTTCATCGCCGCGCAGCACACCGCCCTTGAGCTTGAAGTCGTTGAAGCCGTATCGGGCCTTTGCGGCTTCGGCAAGGCGCACGACCGCTTCGGCGCTCATCGCTTTCTCATGGCGTAGCCGCAACCACTCGTCTTCAGCGTCGGATTCGTTGCGGTAGGCCAGGTCCGTGACAGTGCGGTCGCCGATGTAGAACAGGTAGCCGAGCATTTTCACCGCATCGCGTTGCTGCCCTTCGCCCAGCAATGCAGCCACCGGAACTTCGAGGAATTGACCCAGCAGGTCGAGCAGCGCGGCTTCCATCGCGGTAACCGCATGAATGGTGATGCGCAGGTCGAAGGTCTGCAGGCCGCGACCCGCCGCATCACGGGAAGCAAAGGTGCTGCGCATCTGATTGAGGATGCGTTGGTACTGGCCGATGGGCTGGCCGATCACCAGGCTGCGAGCGTCTTCCAGGGTTTCGCGGATGCGTTCGCCGCCCGGTACTTCGCCCACGCCAGTGTGACCGGCACTGTCCTTGAGAATGACAATGTTGCGGGTGAAGAACGGCCCGTGGGCACCGCTCAGGTTGAGCAACATGCTGTCGTGGCCCGCGACGGGTACGACCTGAAAACTGGTGACGACAGGGGACTGGGTGGTGTTGGCAGTCTGTTCAGCGTTCATGGCAAATTCCTGCGTAATAAGGTCGGTCAGCGATCAATGGGTTCAGTGAGCTTTGCTCAGGGTCGCACCCGTTGCAGCGGCGTTTGGCGGCGTCAGCAGGGACGATGCTTTCGGCGAAGTCCTGGCGAAGAACACCAGGATCGCGGCGAGTACCGAAGTGCCGGCCAGCCCATAGAGGCCGCCCTGGATCGATCCGGTGGTTTGCTCCAGGAAACCGAAGGTCGTGGGTGCGACGAAACCACCCAGGTTGCCAATCGAGTTGATCAGCGCGATGACGGCTGCGGCGATGCGGGCATCCAGGTAGCCCTGGGGGATTGGCCAGAACAGCGAAGACGCGGACTTGAAGCCGATGGCCGCGAAACAGATGGCGACGAAAGCGAAGATCGGCCCGCCGGTGGTGGACAGGAACATGCCAGCCGCTGCAATCAGCAGGGCAGTGGCGACCCAGGCTTGCTGGAACTTGAACTTGCTCGACAGGGCGGCAAACGAGTACATGGCGATGATCGAGATCAACCAGGGAATCGAGTTGAAAAACCCGACCTGCACGTCGCTCAGGTCGCCCATCTTCTTGATGATGCTGGGCAGCCAGAAGGTCGCTGCGTAGATCGTCAATTGAATGCAGAAGTACAAGGCGCAAAACAGCAGGATCTGACGATCCTTGAGGAGCTTGCCAATGGTCGGTTTCACGGTGGTCAGCGCTTCACGCTCGCGTTGCTCCTGATCGATGGCACCGACCAGTGCGTCTTGCTCTTCACGGGTCATCCACTTGGCATCATGAGGTTTGGAGTCAAGCCAGAACCAGACGAAAAAGCCCAGGAATACCGAGGCCAGGCCTTCGATGGCGAACATCCATTGCCAGCCGTGAAAACCGAAACCTTCGATCTGCAGCAGGGCACCCGACAGCGGGCCTGAAATCAGCGAGGCAACGGCCGAGCCACTGAGGAAGATGGCGATGGCCTTGCCGCGCTCGACGCCTGGCAACCAGCGGGTGAAGTAATAGATCACGCCAGGGAAGAAGCCTGCTTCGGCGACGCCCAGCAGAAAACGCAGGATGTAGAAGTGGGTTTCGTTCTGGATGAAGGCCATCAGCGTGGCCACGATGCCCCAGGTGAACATGATGCGGGTCAGCCAGATACGGGCACCGACTTTTTGCAGCAGCATGTTGGAAGGTACTTCGAACAGCGCATAGCCAATGAAGAACAGGCCTGCCCCCAGGCCATAGGCGGCAGCGCCTATACCGAGGTCATGTTCCATGTGGGTGCGCACGAAACCGATATTGACCCGGTCGATGTAGTTGAGGATGAACATGATCACGAACAGCGGGAGTACATGCCTCTTCACTTTGCTCACGGCGCGCGCGAGAACCGAATCACTTTCTGGAACCACAGATGCATTGCTTGAATTGTTCACAATTCAAATCTCCCACTGATTATTTTTATGCGGGTTTGAGCGTCACACCGGCGGCTTGTTGGGATCTTTGATGTGCCTCATGTTGATAGACATCATACAAGTGGTTTTTCTAGTTCGCAATGCGATGGTCTGCGTTTTTGTCGTCGTGCTGCGCGATGAGAAATAGCTTGGTGTGAATTTCGCCCAGTATTATCTGGTGTTTATGCCCCTGAATTGAAGTTGTGCGGTGAGGTTTTTCACATCGGTCAGAGGAGAGGCTGTCACTCGGTTTTCGATTGTTTAGATGTGTTGTCATACAAGCTAGGGCCGTGTTGGCCCAACGAAGTACGTGCACAGTTCGCCAGGGAGTCACGGGTGGGTGTTAAGCTCTCAAGAGCGAAATTCTGTGGACTCAAATCTATGCAAATTGAAAGCGGAACCCCTGTCCGTAGACGATCCGCCAACCTGGCCCAGGGTGTGGTCGAAGCACTGACCCAGCGTATTTTGCTCGGACAATTGAAACCGGGCGAAAAGCTGCCCTCGGAATCCACCATCGTTCTCGAGCATGGCGTAAGCCGCACCGTTGTCCGGGAGGCGATCTCCAAGCTGCAAGCTTCGGGGTTGGTCGAGACACGACACGGCATCGGCACGTTTGTGCTGGAGCAGCAATCGCAGCCAGGGCTACGCCTGCATGTGGATACGGTCGCCAGTGTCAGGAGCATGCTGGAGCTGAGGCTGGGCCTGGAAGTGCAGGCTGTTGCGCTGGCGGCTGTTCGTCGAACTGACGATCAGCTCGCTCGCATGCGCCAGGCCTTGACTGATTACCAGGCTTCGCTGGCTAACAACGACAGTTGCGTCGAGGAGGACAAGCGCTTTCACCAGATCATTGCCGAAGCCACCGGCAATACTTTTTTCACGGAAATCATGCAGCACCTGGGCAACGCCATGATTCCTCGTAACCAGGTGAAGGTCGACGAGCGTGGAAGCGCTGACTTTTCACAATTGGGGCATCTGGCGAGTCTGGAGCACGAAGCGATTTTCAACGCGATCAAGCGCCAGGATCCCGATGCAGCTCGGGCTGCGATGGTGCTGCACTTGACCAATAGTCGGGATCGGTTTTCGGGAAACTGAAAAATTGTTGCGCCAGATGGCGAAATTCAGCACGGCGTTCAGGCCCGTGCCAGCGGCTGAATGACGGCTTCCCGGCAAAAGGTGGGATTCTGACCGCAAAGGTGAAAGGGGATCAGACAGCTGCGTGCGGTCCATAGCGTTTCGGATGCACGCAGCTTGCTCAACTCGACAGCACTACAGCAACGAAATCGGGTAGCTGATAAACAGTCGGTTTTCGTCAAACTCATTGGTGCTGAACGTTTTGCGAATGCTGGAGTTTCGCCATTTCACGGTCAGGTTTTTCAAGGCACCCGACTGCACGACGTAAGCCAGTTCCGATTCCCGGCCCCATTCCTTGCCATCGGTAATAGCGCCCGAGTGCACGTTGTCGCCACTCAAGTAACGATTCATCAGGGTCAGGCCAGGGACGCCGACCGTGACGAAGTTGAAATCGTGACGGACCTGCCAGGAGCGCTCCTGGGCGTTATCGAAACTGGAGTTGTAGCTGTCGTTGGCCAAGGTACCGCCGCTGGCACCGTTGACCCGCATCCACGCGGTATCGCCGGTGAGCTTTTGCAGGCCGACGTAAAACGTATTGCCGCCCAGTTTTGCCGAGAACAGGCCGAAGGCGGTCTTGTTGTCCATGTCGCCAGCCAGATGGGCACCGTCTTCCTTGCCGGTGAAAAAGCCCATGTTGGCGCCGAGCGTCCAGTCGCCCACAGGTTGGCTGTGGCTCAGGCTGAAGTACTGTTGCTGATAGATGTCCTTGAGTTCGTCGTACCAGAGCCCAACGGTCGTGCGCTTGTCGTTGAAGGTGTATTCACCGCCACCGAAGTTGAATCGATCGGAGGTGAACGCCGCTTTGCCGTTCATGGACATGTCTTCCATGCTCGCATCATTGCGCGGGCTGTTCTGTCTGATCTGACCGCCATACAACGTCAGCCCGCCGATTTCCTGGGAGGTGACCTGCGCGCCACGAAAGGTCTGCGGCAACGAACGACCATCATCGGAACGCAGGATCGGCAGGGTGCTGACCCATTCGCCGACTTTTACCACCGTTTTTGAAACCTTGGCCTTGGCGGCAACCCCCAGCCGTCCGAAGTTGTCAGCGGGGCGCCCATCATCATGAACCGGCAAAAGCTGAGTGCCGGCGGTGCCTTTGCCGCCGTCGAGCTTCTGCGAATAAAGCCCCAGCACATCAACGCCGAACCCTACCGGCCCAGGGGTGTAGCCGGAGCGTGCATCGAGGATAAAGTTTTGCGTCCATTCCTCCGCCTTGTTCTGCGGTGCGGCACTGTTTGGGTAGGCGGGATTGACGAAGTTGCGATTGATGTAGGCATTGCGCAGATTGAGCGTGGCAGTCGAGCCTTCGATGAATCCGCTGTTTTCATCGGCGTGAGCGACAGTCGCCGAGCCGGCACTGAGTGCCAGGGCCAGGCCGATCAAAGAGTAAGGTGCGGGCACGTTGCGGCTGAAACGGGTGTGGCGCATGGGGGATGTCTCGCGGTGAATTATTATTTTTTTCAGGGTTTTTTGCAGTTGGCGACTGAATTTCAGGCGCAAGCGGCCCTGGCAACAATCTGCCAAGGGACCGCCGTGTGAGCGTCTGGCGAAGGGGTGTCAGTGGTTGGCAACCTGACGACGCAGCAAGTCGTCAATGGCCCGGATGGCGAGGGGATATCCATCGGCGCCCATGCCGCAGATCACCGCATTGACCACACCCGACATGATCGAGTGGCGATGCAGTTCGTCCCGTGCATGGATGTTCGACAGGTGCAGCTCAATCAGTGGTGCGTCGAGCAACTTCAGCGCATCCAGGACCGGAATCGAGTGAAACGAAAGGCCGGCCGGGTTGATGATCACGGCAGCGCCTTGCTCGAAGGCCTCTTGAATCCAGTCGACCATTACGCCTTCGTGGTTGGTCTGGCGAAAGTCGATGACCAGATCAAGCTCTTCGGCCAGCCTCTCACTGCGTTGGCGGATTTGTTCGAGTGTGGTGTGGCCGTAGATGTGCGGCTCACGACGACCCAGCAGGTTGAGGTTTGGGCCGTTGAGGATGAAGACGGTGCGGTTCATGGTCGTCCTGCTGCGTTATTTGGAAAGAATGGCGGTAGCGCGAGTGTCGATCTCGTCGTCTTTGGCGACAGCGTTCAGGTCGATGCCGCGGGTTTCCGGGCCGATGACGATCATGGCCAGCGAGATCAGGTTGATCACCGCACACAGCGTCACCAGAGGCCATGGCGAGTTGTTCGACTGGCTCATCAGATAGACCGCGATCATTGGCATAGGGCCGCCGATCACCAGGTTGGCGCCGGTGTAGGCCAGAGCCGAGCCGGAGTAGCGCACCTGGGTCGGGAAGGCTTCGGCGAAGGCCACCGGCTGGATGCCGCTCTGGAACTGGGTGAAGCCCAGGAACAGCCCCATGATTGCCATGATGGCGGGAACGTTCAGTGTGTTGAGGATCGGGAAGTACACGAACAGGATCAGCAAGGTCATGCACGAACCAAATGCCAACGCCTTTTTACGGCCCCAGCGATCGGACAGATAACCACCGGCCAGCGCACCGAAAATCGCACACATGTTAGCCACCATCAGCGACATGAAGCCTGTCGACTGGCTGAAGCCCAGGTGCTTGGTCAGGTAGCTGAGGGAGAAAATCACGATCAGGTAGAACAGTGCAGCGGGCGAGCAGAAGAAAAACATCAGGCGCAGGATGGTTTTGTAATGGCTGCCCAGTGCGGATTTGAGCGGGCTCTTTTCCTGTTTGACCGGGGTCTTTTTCAACGCGACGAAGGCCGGGGTTTCATCGACTTTCAGGCGGATGAAGATCGCGACCACCACCAGTACGAAGCTCATGAGGAAGGGGATTCGCCAGCCAAAGCTTTCGAACTGCTCGCTTGAAAGCGTCGCCGCCAGGCCCATCAACACGCCGTTGGCCAATATCTGACTGAGCGGTGAGCACAGGCCGAGCATGCCGGAATAGCGGCCGCGGCGATCGGGGGTGGCGTGTTCCAGCGCCATCAGTTGCGCACCGGTGGACTCCCCACCCAGCGCGAAGCCCTGGATGATCCGCAGCAACACCAGCAGGATCGGCGCCCAGATGCCAACTTGGCCGTAGGTGGGCAACAGGCCCATCAATACCGACGCCAGGCCCATCATGCTCACGGTGGCCAACATCAGGTTGCGCCGGCCCAGTTTGTCACCGAGGTAGCCGCAGGTAATGGCGCCCAATGGCCGAGCGGCCAGGCCGACACCGAAGGTTGCCAGCGACGCGAGCAGGCCGGCTGTCGGCTCCATGGCCGGGAAAAACAGCTTGGGCAGGATCGTCGCCGACACCGCGCCGTATAGCGTGAAGTCAAACCATTCCAGGGCGGTGCCGATCGTTGCGGCGGTCACCGCTTTGCGAGGCATGCGCGAATCATGAGTCTCTTGATGGGGTGTGCTCATAAAGGTGCTCGTCATTGTTTTTATGGTGTCGGGATACCCATACGATTTCGATGCAGCTGCAAGGAATCGTCGAAGTGAGTAGACGTTAGCGCATCCTGCTTGCAGAATAATTATCAAAATCACGATAAATAGATAAGTCAGCCTTATGGGTAGCGATTATGGAACTGCGTCACCTGAAAGCCTTTGTGATCGCCGCCGACCTGCAGCACTTCAGCCGCGCGGCTGAACAACTGGGTATCGCGCAACCGGCCCTGAGCCAATTGATGCGCACGCTTGAGGCGGAGTTGGGGTTGGCATTGTTCCGGCGGGAAAACCGCGGCGTGGCGTTGACCGCTGCCGGCGAGGCGTTCCTGCCCCATGCCCGGCAGTCCATCGAGGCCAGCGAGCTGGCGATTGCCGCCGCCCGGCGTGCCCGGCGCGGTGAAGTCGGCGAAATCAATATCGGTTATCACTCGGCCCTGTTCGAGGCCAATTTGCCGCAATTGCTGCGCCATTACTTCAGCACGTTTCCCGAAGTCAAAGTGTCCCTGGTGGACGCCGGTATTCGCGCGCAGTTCGACATGTTGCTCGACCACAAGCTTGACCTGGCCTTTGCCAGGGTGTTCAAGGATCACCTGCCGGACCGGCTGCGCACCCATCACTTCAGCCAATCCAGGCTCGTCCTGCTGATCCCGGACAACCATGAACTGGCGGACAGTTTTACCGGTGAACTGGCGACACTGCGGCATGAGAAGTTCGTGTTCTTGCAGGACAGCGCCGGCATTGGCCTGACCTCCCACACGCTCCAGGCCTGCCGGCAAAACCAGCTGCACCCCGAGAACATCATGCATGTGCCATCGCTGATGAGCATTCCCGGGCTGGTGGCCGCGGGTATCGGCCTGAGCATCGTGCCCGAAACAATGACCCGGCTGACCATGCCCGGCATACGGATCGTGCCCCTGGCGCAACCGGAAATGGTCAGTGAACTGTCGCTGATTTCACGGATTGATGAACGATCGAGCGCGGTTTTGCATTTTATCGAAGAGGCCCATGGGTGGGGGTGACCTTTCCCATGGGGCGGTGTTCACTGTCATGCGTCGTCAGAAGTCGAAGAACACGGTTTCCGCTTCGCCTTGGACATGGATATCGAAGCGGTACGCCAGCTGGCCATCGACCGTGCAGCGCCGGGCGATCAGGGATTCGCGCCGATGGGGTTGTTCGATCAGGTTCAGCACGGGATCCACGGCATTCGCCTCGGGTTCGTCGTCGAAGTACAGTCGGGTCTGCAAGTGAATGTTGATGCCCCGGGCAAACAGCGCCACGTTGACATGCGCAGCCATGGCCACGCCCGAGGCGTTTTTCACCACGCCGGGCTTCACGGTCTTGATCGTCCATTCACCGACATCGGTCGTCGCGGTGCGGCCAAAACAATTGAAGGGTTTTTCCAGGTCGAAAGCGCTGTCGTAGACGCCTTCGTGATTGGCCTGCCAGCACTCCAGGAAGGCGTCGCGAATCAGGTGGCCATTGCCGTCATACACGTGGCCCAGCAATAAAATGTGCTCACCTGGCGCGCCGGGTCTGGCCATTTCATTCCAGATTTCCTGCTCACGCGGCGCGTTGCCGGCAGCTTCCAGCGCCAGGCCGATATGGACATAGGGGCCGGCGGTTTGCGACGGGGTTTCAGGCAGCAGTTGAACGGGCATGTGCAGGCCTCCTCAGCAGTTTTCGAAGTGGGTCTTGCGCTGACCGCGCAGGACGATATCAAAACGATAAGCCAGGCAATCCATGGGATTGGCCATGCCCATGTCCAGCCGGGCGATCAGACTCTGCACCGCGTCCTGATTGGCGATCGACTTGACGATCGGGCACATGGGGATCAGCGGATCACCTTCGAAATACAGCTGGGTAATCAGGCGCGTGGCAATCGACGGGCCACTGATGGAGACATGGATATGCGCAGGGCGCCAGTCGTTGGGGCCGTTGCGCCATGGGTAGGGGCCGGGTTTGACGGTGCGGAAGCTGTAGTTGCCATCGCGGTCGGTCATCGCTCGGCCAACGCCGCCGAAGTTCGGGTCAAGCGGGGCCAGGTAGCTGTCTTTCTTGTGCCGGTAACGACCACCGGCATTGGCCTGCCACATCTCTACCAGGGTGTGGGGAATCGGCTTGCCGTACTGATCGCAAACCCGGCCCGCCAGGATGATGCGTTCGCCGATGGGCAGGCCGCCATGATTGAAATTCAACAGCAGATCGTTATCGTGCCGGCCCATTTGCAGATGGGAAAAATCCGGGCCGCTGGTTTCGGATAAGGATTGCGGGATGCTCACCAGTGCCTGGCGGGGAGAGCGCAGGATCGAAGTCTTGTAGTCAGGCGTCAGGGCCTTGGGATGCCAATTACGGTCACGAATGACGAAGCGGCTGTCGTGCGCATCAGACATGTCGTTTTTTCCTGTTGTTATGGGTGGACAGAAGCCGGTACTGCGTTGGCAGCGTTCCCAGTTTCGGCTTGTACAACCCATCGCAAAATTGAAAAAATCGACCTTATGCATATCCAGATGGTTATGGATATTTGCCCTCACGATAGTCCTGCCCGACCTCGCGCAGTGCCTCCACGCACCACTGCGCCGCTGGCGCCAGCGCCAATGCGGGATTGGTGCAGAACCCCACGGAACCACCGGGCTCACGCATCCCCAGGTCCAGCTCCACCAACTCGCCCTGCCTCAAGTCTTGCCTGACAGCGTCCAAAGGCGCGACCCAGATGGCCTGGCTGCTTTGTACGTAGCGCCGACTCAGGGCCACCGACAGGGTTTCCAGGCGTTGGCGTGATGGGGTTATCCCGTGTTGCACAAACAGGCTGTCGGCGAATTTGCGGATCGTCGTTCCCGCCGACGGCAGTACCAACGGATAGTCCTCGAGATTTTTCTGCCCCGGCAGATCGGTGAGCACCGGATGGCCGCTACGCACCACCAAGGTCATGGATTCGCTGTAGAGGTGCTCGAACGCCAGCCCGAGAATCAGTGGGCTATCGGTCATCCTGCCCACTACAAGGTCCAGCTCACCGACACGCAACCGCGACAGCAGGTAGGCACTTGGGCCGGTCACGACACTGACCACCAACGCCGGGTGGCGCTCGTGCAGACGGCACACCACTTCAGGCACCAACAGGCTTTCGACGGTGGACAGCACACCAAGCTGCACGCTGATGGGCTCATGCACACCAGAGCGCAAACTGTTGACCCCGTCACGCAACGATTGCACGCTCGGCCCTGCGTAGCGCAAAAAGGCCACGCCGGCCTCGGTCAACGTCGAGCCCTTTTTACCCCGTTCAAACAGCGTGGCATCCAACAGGTTTTCAAGCTCCTTCAGGGTCTTGGAAAGCGCCGGCTGGCTGATTGCCAACTTGTCGCAGGCACGCGCCAGGCTGCCCTGGCGCGCCACCTCGAGAAAACACAGCAGATGACGGAATTTGATGCGGGTATCGATGTTCAATCGGTTCTCTGCCTTTGTGGTTTGGCCTCTATTATTGTTGGATTAGCAGCGTTTGTGTGGGTTGTCACCCGTGCCATTACGCAATTCAGGCGTATATTGGTGGTGTCGATCCAGACATTCGAGACGATAGTCAATCGTCGGTGGTGTGACACGCGATCGCGCAGGGGGACCAGATTTCCCGGAGCGTTTGGAGGTGTTACGTGAGCCAGTATCAACGACTCTTACTGATAGCCGGTCCAGCCATGCGCCACACCCCGGCGTTGGAGCGAGCTGTCGCCATTGCCGAAGCCACAGGCGCGGCCCTGCATATCACGGTGTTTATCGAAGACTCCAACCTCCTGGGCTTGAGGAGCGCGGGTGCACGTTTTCGTGAAGCCTGCCAGCAAGAGAACGAAATATGGTTGAAGGATGAGGCCGATCTATTCCGCGAGCGCGGGGTCAAGGTGAGTACCGAAGTGCTTGTTACGCGAACCGCGCTGCAAGAAATACTTCTGCACGTGGCAGAAATGCAGCCGGATCTGCTTATCAAGGACGTGCAGCACGAGTCAGCGCTCAAGCGCGTTTTCATTACGCCTCTGGATTGGCACCTGTTGCGTGAATGTCCGGTGGCTGTGCATCTGGTCAGCGAAGTCAGGTGTCCACTTCCGCGGGTGGTAGTGGCGGCGGTCGATCCATCACAACCCGAGACTCAGATCACTGGCATCAACGAACGCATCATCCAGGCGGCAAACGGATTGGCGATGCAATGCAGTGCGCAACTGCATCTTTTGCATGCCTACGATCCATCGTCGACCCATATATCCGACGCAGGCGCCGGTGCCGTGACGATGCCCGGTTTCAGCAGCGAAGTGCGCAAGTCACTGCAAAAGAAATTTATCGCATTGGCCGACCACTACGGTGTGCCCACTGAGCGGCAACACTTCGTTGAAGGTCCACCAGGCAAAGCGCTGGCCGACTTTGCAGCGCATCACCGGGCCGATGTGATCGTCATGGGAAATGCCCACCGCAAGGGGCTGGGTAAATGGGTGGGCAGTACGACGGAGCATGTGCTGTATCAAGTGCCCTGTAACATTTTCGCCGTTACCGGGTCTGCGGATGAGTGAATGGATTCGCTATGAAATGACTCGCAAAGAGCGCCTCAGCGACTGGGGCGGGATTTTTCGTGGGCTATTCTGCTCGCTGTGCAATTCACAGCTTGTAGCCTATCTGCCGCAACAGGTTCTTGCGCCACAGGATGTCTTCGTCGCCCTCAATGTCAGTGGCACAGAAACCATCCACCACGCCAGGTCACCGTCAAAAAACAAGGACCTCGGTTCCAACCCAAGTCCTTGGTATTCATTTTGCGCGCGAATCACTGAAATCCAGATTCATCTCGACTATTTCTGCGATACCTGCAATTCGCGCACCGCCATTGCCCCCGTCCCAAGGGGTGAGTCCAGGGTATAAAGCTGCACACGCAGGCGTCCTGCCAACAACTCTTCGCGATCACTTGCCTTGAGAGTCAAGCTGTCGCTCGCCTGGGTCATATGCGGTTTGAGCAAGTTCCATATGATCGGCCCCGGCTTTTCGTCGAGGCTGCGCGCAAGCGTTACACCAATGACCTGATCGTGGGGAACGTCGCGGGTATGAGCGGTGTAAGCGAGTTTGCCGGTGAGCTTGTCATAATCGAAGTTCACCACGACAGAGGCACCCCGGCGGGTGAGGGGCGTGGCCCTGAACTTCAACGGCGAAGGGGCCTTTCCCGCTTCCAGCGGCGGGGTGGTGAAGGGCGGGTGACGTGGCTGGGTGTTGCGCTCCCAACCATAGGCCAGGTTCAGCAGTTCGGATTCGGCAAATTCGCTCCCCAGCAACTCCAGTCCCACCGGCACCTGATCGGCTGTCCAGCCCGCTGGCAGCGCGATAGCGGGTAGACCGGTGCTGGCGCTTAGCTGGCAGTTCGTGGCGCCGAACTGCGGTTCTCCGATCAGCGCAGGCTTGCGTTGAATGGTCGGGTAGGCCAGGGCACTCAAGTGCTGGTTACGCAATTGCAGGGTTATCAGGGCCCTTAGTGCCGCGCGTTTCTGCAGAACCTTGTTCAATGCTTCCCGGTCGCTGGCTTTTTCCAGGTCGACAGCGTCGCGAACCCGCAGGCCAGGATCGAGCAACAGATGATCCATGCCCTGGGCAAGTATCTGGCGCAGGCTGTCGACGGGAGCGCCGGGATGCTTGGCGAGATAAGCGGCCAGGTCGTACTTGAATTCGTAGGGGATGATGCTGCTGTCACGCAGCAATTCGTCCAGCTCCGGGATCGAGACTTCAACCACGGTGGCGCCTTGGGTCTTGAGCTGCTCCAGCGCCTTGTCAATGACCTGAACCACCTCCATGTCCTCGGGGGCGTTTCCAAATAGCTCGCGAATCACGCCTATTCTCGCGCCTTTCAAGCTATCGGCCTTGAGTGAGGTGAGATAGGAGGGGGGAATATGCCGATTGGCATCAGCAGTCGAAGGGTCGCTGGCATCGCTGCCGACAGTGGCATCGAGCATGACTGCCAGGTCCGCAACACTGCGTGCCATGGGACCTGCTACGTCCTGGGTCGAGGACAGCGGCATCACTCCGCTACGGCTGGCAAGACCTCTGGTAGTGCGCAGTCCCACCAGATTCTGATAGGCCGCTGGAATTCGTATGGAGCCGCAGGTATCGCTGCCCATACCGGCGGCGGCGAAACTGGCGGCCACTGCTACGGCGGTGCCTCCGCTGGAGCCGCCCGGTGCGCGAGTCGGGTCGTAGGCGTTGCGGGTATAACCCGTCAAGGAAGAGACCGTGGTGACGCCGGCAGCCAGCTCGTGCATCGTCGTCTTACCAATGATGACCGCCCCCGCCGCGCGTAATCGCTGCACCTGGTAGGCATCGGCGGTGGGCTTTAGATTGGCGAGTGCGAGGGTGCCGCCAGACGTTGGCATGTCAGTGGTGTCGTAGTTGTCCTTGACCACGACGGGAATGCCGTGGAGCGGGCCGCGCGGCCCTCGCGTACGGCGTTCTTCGTCGAGGCGCTTGGCATCCTGCAGCGCGTTGGGATTGAGACTGACGATGGCATTGAGCGCCGGCCCCTGCTGATCGTATGCCTTGATCCTTGCCAGGTATTGTTCCACCAGTTCGTGCGAGCTGATCGTGCCTGCGCTCATTGCCGCCTGCAACTCGCTGATCGAGGCCTCATATACAGAAGGTGCCGGACTCGCTGATGCCGCCTGGGTATTGGCTGCCAGGCCGAGGCAGGCAATAGCGCAGAGTGAACCCGATATTCGGCGTGGAAGTGAGAGTGCGTTTGTCATGTGAAGTGTTTTCATGAGACTCAGCCCTTACGCCGTGACGTCGCAATTGCGCCGGGTGATCACCTGTCCGGCCCGTGCGCCCTGGTGCCGGCCTTCTCGCCAGGTGACCTGACCGTTGACGATGACGACCTCGATACCTTCGGCAGGTGCGGTGGGGTGGTCATAGTCGGCGACGTCGCGCACGGTCAGCGGGTCGAACACGACGATGTCGGCGTGGTTGCCCACGGCGAGAACGCCGCGTTTGTCGAGTTTGAAATTGCGCGCGGTCAGCCCGGTCATCTTCCAGACCGCGGTTTCCAGCTCAAACAGGCCGAGTTCACGGCTGTAGTGCCCGAGGATCCGGGGGAAGGTGCCCCAAAGGCGCGGGTGTGGCTTCTCGCCCGTCGGGATGCCGTCGGAGCCGATCATGGTTTCATCGAAGGCGAGAATGTTCTGCACATCTTCTTCATCCATGCCGAAGTAGATCGCACTGGCTGGCTGCAGGCGCGCGGCCGCCTCGACCTTGCTGACACCCCACTCGGTGGCGATGTCGTCGAGGTCGCGTCCGGTGTGTTCGGGATGCGGCTCGCTGGAGGCAATCAACACGCGCCCCTGCAAGCGATTCGGGTCGGTATGCAGCATGGTCGAACTGGCGTTGTAGGGGTAGCAGTCCAGGGAAATGCATTGGCACTTCATCGCCTCGCGAATGATCGGCAAGGTGATTGCCGATTTGCCGAAGTTCTGCCGACGTTGCAGCTTGTGGTGGGAGATCACCACCGGGCTGTCCAGTTCTCGACCGATATGAAAACTCTCCTCCAGTGACGCCAGGGTGTTGTCCGCCTCATCGCGCATGTGTGTCACGTAAAGCGCGCCACTGCCGGTTAGCGGTCTGCAAACGTCGATGATTTCCTGGGTCGGGGCGTGCGCTGCCGGAGGGTAATAGGTCCCGGTGGAAATGCCGATTGCGCCCGCTGCCAGGGCCTCGTCGAGCAGCGCCTGCATGGCGCCGATCTCTGTAAGGTCCGCGGCGCGTTCAAGCGAGTCCATGGTCATGACGCGCAAAGTGGAATGCCCGACCATGGCCGCGACGTTGACCGCCGAGGGAGACTGTCGCAGCGCGTCGAGATAGCCCTTGAAAGTGGAAAAGCGAGTGCTGTCGGTGTCATCCAGCAGGTTGAGCGGCGAGGGCAGGTCACTGTCCTGGCGCAATGGCGCAATGCTGATGCCGCAGTTGCCGGTGACCACGGTGGTGACCCCCTGGGACACCTTGAAGGTCATGTCGGGTTGGGACAGCACAGCCTGGTCATCATGGGTGTGGGAGTCGATGAAGCCCGGTGCGACCACCTTGCCCGTGGCATCGATACGCTGGTTGGCCTGGCAGGCCGACAGGTCACCGAGGGCGCTGATACGCCCATCGATAATGCCCAGGTCTGCGCGGTAGCGAGGTGCTTTGCTACCGTCGATGAGCGTGCCGCCTTCAATGATGAGGTCGAACGGATGATCGTTACGCATGTGCTTGTCCTGCTTGTTGTTGGAGGATGGGTGCGGGATTGCGCCAGGTCAGGGCGATGACAAAGGCCGCCATGGCGGCGGCGACCAGGAACCAGAACGCCGCCATGTAGGAACCGTCGAAGGCTACGATCAGGCTGCCCATGATGATTGGGGCGACGGAGCCGGCCATCTGTCCGCCGAAATTCATCAGCCCGGTGGCGCTGCCAATCAGGTGCGAGGAAAAGCGTTTGAGCGGAACGGAAAATACCGTGGCATAGATGAAGTTGAACGACAGCAGGCAGAGGGTCCAGTACACCACCAGCAACGTGATCGAGGTGGTGCTGATCATCAGTGAGAGGAAGATGGCGCAGCACAACGAGCCGCCCATCATGAAGTGCCGCTCACGGTCTTGGCCGACCTTGTCGAGCAACCAGCCCACCGCGTTGGTGCCCAGGAACGCGATCAAGTAGGGAATCGCGGAAGCCAGGCCGATATGCAGCAGGTCGATCTGGTACTGCTTCATGAGGTAGGACGGCATCCAGGAGATCATGCCGATGTAGAGAATGCTGGTGCAGAACCAGATCGCCGTGAGCTTGAGTGCCGCCGGGTTGCGTATCAGTTCGCGCAACGGGTTGCCCGTCTGGACGCCTTTGGCTTTCTGTTGCTGGGCGATGCCGCCCCTGAGTGCCAGCCACAGGACCACTGACACCAGCAAACCCACGCCCGCCAGTAACTGGAATGCTTCACGCCAGCCCCAATAGACGACGACCAGCGCCACCAGCCCTGAGCCGACCGCATTGCCCAGAAACACCGTGGAAATCAGAAAGGACTTGGCCCGAGCGCGCTCCTGCTTGGGGAACACCTCGGCCACGGTCACCGAACTTGCCGGTGAAAAGCAGCCCTCGCCCATACCGAAGAGAAAGCGGATCAACAGCAGCGACGCGAAGGACCACGCCACGCTGGTCAGGCCGGTGAACACCGACCATGCGATCACGCAGCCCACCACCACGAGGCGTGAACCATAGCGGTCCGACATCCAGCCACCCACCAGTTGCATGAGTGCGTAACTGACATAAAACGCACTCAGCACCATGCCCGCTTGCCGCGCATCCAGTGCGAATTCCTGGCCGATGGGAATGATCGCCGTGCTCATCACGATCCGGTCGGCATAGCCGACTGCCCACGCCAGGAACAGGGCGCTGAGGCAAATCAGTTTCTGCGTTTTGCTGCTTGTTTCACTGAGACTCTTCATACGTTTTCGCTCTACCTGGATGTTGTTTTAATAGGCAGTGAAGGTTGAAACGCTTGCGCTACAGTTGTCTTTTCATGGAGGTGAGGTGCTGCATCACAGCGGGTTGTCTTCGCGGTTGTCGATCATCTCGCTCAAGCGCTGGGCGCTGGCACAGGCAAGTGTGAAACCCAATGCGCCGTGGCCCAGGTTCAGCCACAAATTACGGTACGGCGTGGCGCCGACCATGGGCACGCCGCTGGGTGTTGCCGGGCGCATGCCGGCCCATTCCAGTGCTTGCGGGTAATCGCCGCCGTGGGGAAAGAGTGCTAAAGCGGCCTGGCGAATGCTGTCGATGCGTCGGTGGTCGATTGAGGGATCGAAACCGACGATGTCGACCATGGCGGCGACGCGCAGCTGCTGGCCGAGGCGTGCGTAAACGACTTTGCGGTCATAGTCGGTGACACTCACCTCAGGCGCTTGATGCTGAGGCAGAATGGGTACGCTCAAGCTGTATCCCTTCAGCGGATAAACCGGGATCCGCATGCCTGGCAGCGCCAGTGCCGCGCTGCGATAACCGGCACTTAACACCAGCTGTTGCACCGGCAGCACCTGATCACCCAGTTCCACCGCCTGCACCTTGCCCCCGATCTCGCGGATGCGCGTTACCGCCTGGCCGAGGATAAAGTTGCAGAGCCCGGAAGCCCGCAACCGCTCTGCCAGCAACAGGCAGAACTGATGACAATCGCCGACTTCTTCACCCGGGGTGAAAATGCCGCCCACAAACGGTGCGTTTGCCAGCGTCGGTTCGAGGGCGAACAATTCGTTCGGGCCTAGCACCTGCTGGCTCTGAGGTTCGCAAAGCCGGGTGCGGGCATGGGAAAAACTGCTGCTGGAGCGGAACGTCACCAGCTTGCCGTTGCGTCGCCAGGCGAACTCCCCGAGTGCGTCTTCTTCGCGCCAGGTGTTCAGCACCTGCTGGCTTTGCAGCGCCAGGCGGTAAAGCTGTTCTGCATTGCGACGGTTGACCGAACCCCGGCAGGCGCCGAGGAAAGCCATCATCCAGCGCCACTGGCGCAGATCCAGGCGCGGGCGCAGCTTGAGCGGTGAGTCACCTTGCAGCATCCAGCCCAGGGCCTGCAGCGGCACACCGCTATCGGCCAATGGCGCCACGTAGCGATAGGACAGTTGCCCGCCGTTGGCAAAGCTGGCCTGGCGGGCGAGGTCCGGTTGCGCATCGATCAGGTCGACCTGCAGTCCTTGACGCACCAGGGCGTAAGCCGTCGTCAGGCCAATCACGCCACCACCGATGATGCACACACGCTGAGTCATGACCCGTTCCTTTTCTGCAAGCAGGCTTCACAGTAATGGGCATGACAGCGGGCCGATAATGAATAAAGATAGGCCGGGTATAGATAAAGGTTATGGGTTAAAACATGCGACTCAGACATATCGAGGTGTTCCAGGCGATTCGCCAGGCGGGGTCCATCAGCGGGGCGGCGCAACTGCTGCATATCAGCCAGCCAGCGGTGACCAAAACCCTGCAGCACGCCGAATCGCAGCTGGGCTTCGCTTTGTTTTTGCGGGTCAAGGGCAAGCTTCTGGTGACGCCCGAAGCGCTGGAGCTGGAGCGCGAAGTGAACAAGGTGACGGCCAGTGTCGACGGTGTGCGGCGGCTGGCCCAGAACCTGCGCCACCAACCGGGACAGACCTTGCGCATCGGGGCCACACCGGCGCTGGCGTTTTCGTTGTTGCCGACCTTGATAGGCGAATGGACCCGGCGCTACCCCGGCACCTCGTGCGAGCTGGCCAGCCTGCACAGCCAGGAGCTGGTGCAGAACCTGTTCATGCGTGAAATCGATATCGGCCTGACACTGCGCTACCCCGATCATCCGGGCCTGAATGTGCAGCCCCTGGCCCAGAGCTTCCTGGTGGCATTGGCGCCACGGGACTATTGGACGCTGCAGCAGCAAACATTGCCGTTGCCGGTCGAGGAACTCAGTGATGCTCCGCTGATTGGGTTGTCCCATGCCGATCCCCTGTTTGCCCAGTTGGGTCTGTACCTGAACACCATCGACCCGCCACCGCGGACGGCCATTCGCGTGCAGACCTACTCGTTGGCGAGCGCGCTGGTGGCGTCCGGTACGGGGCTGGCGGTCGTAGACCCGTTCACCGCCCTCAGCGCGCCGACCGAGCGCACGGCGATACGCACCCTGACGCCTTCATGGCCAGTGACGCTGTTCGCCATGACCCGGGCCAATGAACCGCACCCTCATATCCTCGACAGCCTGATCGCGCTGTTGGGTGAACAGGCCCGTCACCTTCTGGCGTCAATCCGCCAGTGAGGCGCGATCTTGCTGGTTGAGCAAGCGCTCCACCCGACGGGCATGGTGCAACAAGGCCTGATCATCGTTATTGCGGCCGGCCAGCATGAAACCAGTCGGCGCATGGCCGGGGCGGTGCATGGGGAGGGAAATCGAGCTTCCGTCGAACAGGTTGACCACCCCGGGATTGCGCAGCATCAGGCGATTGAACCGGGTATATGCCGGTTCATCTGCCAAGGCGCTGATGGCTGGCGCCACGATCGGGGTCGTGGGCATTGCCAGCAGGTCGAAGCCGGTCAGTGACTGGGCGATGTCGGCAATAAACTGGCGGCGCAGACGGTGCAGTTCCTGGTATTGCCCTGGTGTGATGTGGCGGCCCAAATCAATGCGCGATCGCACGCGTGGGTCGTATCGAGACAGCTCCAATCCTTGACGTTGGGCGTGCCAGTGCCAGGACTCATACGCGCTGAAGCTGCCATTGGCATGCAATGCCGGTACGCTATCCAGGGCGGCGAGCGCTCCTCGCTCGATGTGCACGCCGTTGGCCTGCAAGCGCATCAGCGCCCGTTCGAAGTCGTCCGCGACGGCTTGATCAGTGTCCAGTGAGGCCAGAGATTGCGGCACGAACAAACGCAGCGGACGCGTTTCATCGGTTGACCGCGGTTCGATCGTCCGGCCAGACATGATCGAATAAAGAATCTCGCAACAGTCGACACTCATCGCCAACGGGCCGACGCTGTCCAGGGTCGTGGACAACGGCAGGACGCCCTGCCTGCTGATATGCGCGGCGCTGGGCTTGTAGCCCACCACGCCACACAGCGCTGCAGGGATACGGCAGGAGCCGCCCGTGTCGGTACCGATCGCCGCCGCAGCCATGCGGTCGCTGACGGCGACCGCTGCCCCTGAAGATGAGCCCCCCGGGATCAGGCCGATCTCCCGCTTGAACGGGTTGGCCGCCGTGCCGTGATGAGGGTTGAGCCCCACCCCTGAATAAGCGAATTCGCTCATGTGGGTTTGCCCCAGCACAATGAACCCGGCGGCTTTCAAGCGAGTAATCAGCGGCGCATCGGCTTTGGCGGGTGGGGCGTCGTTCAACACCACCGAGCCTGCCCGTGTGGGGTGGCCGAGCAGGTCCATGTTGTCCTTCACGCAAATCGCAATGCCGGCATAGGGTGATGGGCACAGGCCCTGTCGGCGCAGTGCGTCCTGGTGACTGGCCTCGGCCAGCGCGGCCTCGGCCTGCACCCGTCGAAAGACCCTGGAACCTTCGCCCTGAGGGTTTGCGATACGCGCCAGGTATTGCTCCACGAGCGTTCGACTGGTTGTCTGGCCGTTGGCCAGTTGTTGCGCCAGGCTCTTCAGCGTCTGTCGCATGGATCAGCCCTCATGAGGTCCGAATCCATGATCGATGCCGGCGTGGAACGCGGCGTCCAGCGCACAGGCGATTTCCCCGATCAACACGGTGGTTTCAGGGATCAAGCGACCCATGGTGATAAAGCCATGGATCTGACCCGGGAAATGCCGCTCGATGACCCTTATACCCGCCTCACGCAAGCGCTCACCATAGGCGCGCCCCTCGTCTTCCAATGGATCGCAGCCGCAAGTGACCAGGTAGGTCGGTGCCAGGCTACTCAAGTCTGCCGCCAGCAACGGTGATGCGCGCCAGTCCAGTCGATCCGCCTCGGTGCGCAGATACTGGGCTTGGGTCCAGGCCAACGTAGCAGCGGTGAGCGGAGGTTCCAGCGCCAATTGTTGCTGCGAGGCATGGTGGCCGTGAAAGTCGGTGGCGGGATAAATCAGCGCCTGCAGCGCCAGGGGTGGATGGTCGGCATCCCTGGCCATCAAAGCGACGACGGCCGCCAGGTTACCCCCGGCGCTGTCTCCGCCAACCGCCAGCCTGCTTGCATCAATGCCCAGGTGCGGGGCTTGTGCACGGACAAAATTCAAGGCCGCGAAGGCGTCGTCAGCCGCGGCGGGAAACTTGTGTTCCGGCGCCAGTCGGTAGTCCACGGCAATCACGATGCAGCGGGCCAGCAGGGCGAGCTGGCGGCAGACCACGTCATGGGTTTCCAGGTCACCGACGACCCATCCTCCCGAATGAAAGAACAGCAGCGCCGGCAGGGCGCTGCCGGCTTGTGCCTCTATGCCGCGATAGAGCCTGAGTGGGATGTCGCCCTCTGGCCCGGGTGCTACGAGATCCTCAACCGCGGCGATCTCCGGTGCTTGCGCAGCCAGCGCCAGGCGGCTGTTGCGAAACGCCGCTCGGGCCTGTTCCGCGCTTGGCTCGCCAGTGATAGCAGGTGCCTTGCGCATCAATGCCACCACCCGCGCTGCGCCAGGATCCAGCTGTCTGCGCGTAACGCTACTCATGTCCGCACCTGAGCGATAGCTTCGATTTCGACCCGTGCGTTGTCGGCTGCCAGGCCTGCGATCACCGTTGAACGAGTGGGTTTGTGCGCGCCGAATGCCTGGGCGTAGGCTTCGTTGAACGCTGCGAAGTCTTCGCTGCGGGTGATGAATACCGTGGTCTTGACGATGTCTTCGAGACCCAGGCCATGGGGTTCCAGAATGCCTTTCAGGCGTGCAATAACGGTCAAGGTTTGCGCGGTAATATCACCTTCGATCACACCTTGTTGATTAAATGCCAGTTGCCCGGACGTGAACACCAGATGAGGGGTTTGCAGAGTCGGGGAGAGGTGCGGGGTCGTCATGGGAGTGTCCTTGGGTCGGGAATTATTCGAAGTGCCAGGCAAAGCCATTGCCCAGACGTTGCACGCGGCCGGCCGAGGTGCCGGCGAAGTGCGAGCTGAAATACAAGGCGTCGTGGTCGGCGAGATAGTGCAGCAGCCACTGGCGTGAGCGATTCGCCGCGTCAGGCAGGTCACAGAAGCACGATGCCCAGAGCGGTTGTGCCACCTGTATGGGGTGGTGCATGACATCACCGCCGAACATGGCCGTTTCACCGCCCGAATGCAGGCTGATGGACATGTGGCCGACGCTGTGGCCCTGGGTCGGGTGGAAGTGAAAATCATCGAGAAACGGCCCGCCGTCGACGCCGATCATCACCGCCTGACCGGCGTTGACGACCGGTAGCACGCTGTCGACGAAGGCGGCATAACCGATGCTTTGGCGACCGGCGTCGCTGAGAAAGTGTTCGTACTCCGCTTGCGGAAACACATATTTGGCATTGGGGAAGGTCGGCACCCACTGGCCGTCGACCAGTCGGGTGTTCCAGCCGATATGGTCGATATGCAGGTGCGTCAGTAATACGAAATCGACCTCTTCGGGCGCTACACCTGCGGCCGCCAGGCGCTCCAGCCAGGGCTCGTCGAGCTGGTGAAATATAGGCAGTTCCGGACGCGACTTGGCGTTGCCTACTCCGGTGTCGACCAGCACCGTATACTGCGGCGTCTTGATCACCCAGGTATGCACGCTGATGATGAGCTTCTGGCCTGCGGCATCGAGATTGTCGGGCACCAACCAGGGCCGGTGTGTTTCTACGGTCTCGTTGTTCCAGAGTGGAAGGAGGGCATTGGGCGAGAAGTCGTCGAACAGTTTTTCGGAAACCCGTGTGATGCTCGTCGTTCCCAGTGTGTAGTAGCGGTCAGTCATGTTAGAGTCTCGATGATACTGGTCGGTATCATATTGATACCGATCGGTATCATCGTCAAGAGGAACCTATGCCAACAGATCTTCCCAAGTTGCCGCCACGCGAGCGAATCCTGGCCGCCGCGGATGAGCTTTTTTATCGCGACGGTATCCGCGGTGTCGGTGTTGAAGCCATTGCTGCGCATGCAGGCACCACCAAAATGGGCATTTATCGACACTTTGCGAACAAGGATGCGTTGGTCGCGGAGTGGCTACGGCTTGAGTCGCAGGCCTACTCGGATGTGCTGGACCGCCTCAAGGCGCAGTACCCAGAGGACCCCAAGGCGCAATTGCTGGGGTGGGCGCAGTTCATTGCCAGCCGATTGGCGGTCGAGGCGGACCGCGGTTGCTGTTTCGCCAATTCGGTGGCTGAGCTGCCGGACCGGGCTCACCCGGCCTGGTCGGTGATCGAGGCGCATTCCCGTGACCTGAGCGAGCGCTTGATTGACCTGTGTACGCAGGCCGGGCTGGCTGAGCCCGAGAACGTCGCCAACGAAATCATCTTTGTTCTCGATGGTGCTCAGCTGGCGGCCCAGAGCCGCGGTGATGCGCAAAAAGTCGGTGAGCGCCTGGTAAGTATCGTCAGGCGCCTGGTGCAATAGGTGTTCCTTCTATAGCGATATCGAGTAGCTCAGGATCAAGCGGTTCTGATCCACGCCGCTGACGACTTCGCTGCGATAGGCGGCGTTCTTCCAGGTCACGCCCAACCCCTTCAACGGCCCGCTCTGGGTGACATAGCTCAGGGCGAAGTCGCGCTCCCACTCACTCAGCTCGCCATTGGCGGACTGCACATCGGTTCCTTTCAAATATGCCAGGCTTGCCGTCAGCCCTGGCACGCCAATACTGACGAAGTCATAGTCATACTGCGCCAGCCAGGTCCGTTCGCCGGCGCGGCTGAAGTTGGCCAGTTGGCGGTCGGTGATCAGGTAGGTCAGTGCACCGCTGGAGTCTGGGTGTACGTCGCCCTGGTTGATGAACGGGAAGTTACTGTTGCCCTCGACCGCCTGGTAACCCAGGCCCAGTGAATGCCCGCCGAGGCTGTAGGTGAAAAGCGCGCTCCAGGTCCGGTTGTCCACTTCACCGCGCGTCAGCGCCGCGCCTGCAGAGTTTTCTCCGTAATAACCGGCGGCCAGGTAACCCTCGTCACGGCCTTGGGCACTGGCATTCTTGCCATCGGCATCGCTGTACCAGTAACGCAAATCGGACTTGAGACTGCCTGAGCCCAGAATCAACTTGTGAGTCAGGCCCAGGAAGTGCTGCTGGTAGAAGTCTTCGAGGTTGCCAAAGTAATACTGGGCCAGCAGGTCTTTGCTCAATTGATAGTCAAGACCTGCGAAGTTGAAGGCTTGAGTGTCCGCATTTTTCTGCGCGCCGCCCATGCTCAGTGCGGTCTTGTCGCTGGACGCCCGGCCTTTGGCGCGGTTCAACTGGCCCGCGGTCAGCGACAGGTTGTCGAACTCTTTCGAGGTGACCTGAGCGCCCTCGAAGGTTTGAGGCAGTAACCGGCCATCGTTGTACATCACCACGGGCAGCCGTGGCTGCAAGGTGCCCAGCCGCGCCTCGGTCTTCGAAACACGCAGCTTGGCGGTCAGGCCAAGACTGCTGAACTGGTCCACGGCGGCGTTATCGCTGTCCACCGGAAACATATTGCCCTGGCCTGCGCGGGCACTCGGGTTGCGAGTCACGCTGCTGGCATTGTCGCCGGCCCGTCCACCGCCATCCAGGCGCACACCCAGCAACGCGAGGGCATCGATACCAAACCCGACGGTACCGGTCGTGAATCCGGACTGCAGGTTCAGGTTAAAGCCCTGGCCCCATTCTTCCTGGCGCGGGGCTGAACCACTGCCGCGGTTGTCGCTGTTGTAGTAGAGGTTGCGCAGGGACAGTCTGGCCTGGGCGTCTTCGACAAAACCTTCGGCATGTGCCTGGGCTACTGCCCCGAGGCTCAACGCGATGGCGCAACTGGTCAGGGGCCGTGGGGGTATGTTCATGGTTGGATGCTCCCGTATTGTTATTGGCTCGGCCACGGTCCAACCGCCGGGCGCATGCCGGCGGTCAACCGTGACTGGATTCAAGGGCAGTCAAAAAGGCTTCAAGTGCAGGGCTGTCGTTAGGTGAGGCTCAAGCCTTCAGATCGCCAGGGCGGCGATGACCTGAATCTCGACCCGGTAGGCCGGGTTGGGAAAGCTGGCTTGCACACAGGCTCGGGCCGGTGGCTCGAAACCTTCCACCCAGGTGTCCCAGACGCAGTTCATGGCGGCAAAATCCTCTACGTCCGCCAGCCAGATCTGTACTGACAACAGCTGTTGCCGAGCCGAGCCGACAGCCTCGAGCAATGCATCGATCTTGCCGAGAATGTCGCGAGTCTGGGCTTCGATGCCTTCCTTGAGTTGTGAGGTTTGCCCCGAGAGATAGACAGTGTTCTGGTGCACCACGGCTTGGGTCAGGCGCGCGCCGATGCCCACTCGTTGAATGTTCATGCTTGGGATTTCCGTTTGTTGCGACAGTGAAAGGAACGTCAGGCCTGGGCCCGGCGGGCGGCCACGAAGTAGAGCAGGGTGCTGAGTAGGGCGGCCGTCACACCGACACCGCTGAGGGCGATCCCCAGGCTGTTTTCGACACCGGGCATGGACTGCGTGAGATAGCCCACGGCGAAGGGGCCGATGCCTCCACCGACGATATTGGTCAGGAACACCAACAATGCGATGGACCGGCCGCGCATTCGATTGGGGATGGCGACCTGCACCGGGATCGGCGCCAGCGCCATGACGATACTTGCCGAGAAGGCGCAGAGTGCGTAGGCGGCAATGTTCCAGCCAAACGTGGGGAGCAAGGGGGCGAACAGCGCCAGGGGGATCAGCGCGCAGGAGGCGAGGGCAGACGTCTTGAGGGCTTTGGGCACCGTTTGCTGGTCACTCATCCGGCTGCCCAGATAACGCGCGAACATCACACCGCAAATCCCGCCGAGCATGTACAAGGGCCCTGCGAGTTTGCCCACTTGACTGGCTTCCATCGCATACTTGCGAATCAGCAGGGTGGCGAACCAGGCCGTGTGGGAATAGAACAGCGTGATCAGGCTCATGTAGGCCAGGAAATACGGCGTACAAAAGCGATTGCGCACAAACAGCTCCTTGAGTACGGCCTTCATCGGCGGCGCCTGTTCGGCCACCTCGCCGCTCGCCAGGGCCATGGATTCGGTACGCGCCGGCTCGCGCACGCTGAACGCCACCAGGAACGCCAGCGGCAGGCCCGCAAGGCCCACGGTCAGAAAGATGAACTGCCAGGGATGCAAGGCGATGCCCAGCACATCCACAAGACCCTCGGTATGGGACAGCCAGCCCAACAGCAAGCCACCGCCTGCCAAGGCCACGCCGCTGCCGATATAGGGGCCGAGCATGAAGATGCTGGTAGGGCGCGAGACTTTGCGCGGCGAGTACAGGTCGGCGAAAATCGACAGCACCGCCGGGCTCAAGCCCGCTTCGGCAATCGCGGTACCGGCGCGCCAGAACAGCAGTTCGCTGAAACTGTCTGCGGTCGCGCACAGGGCCGTGCACAGGGCCCAGATGGCCACGCAAACGGCGATCAGTCGAACTCGATGTGTGCGATCAACCAGTCGGGCCACCACGACACCGGCGGTGGCGTAGCACAACGTGAAGGCGAAGCCCTGCAACAGGCCGATCTGGGTATCGCTCAAGGCCAGCGTGGCTTTGATCGGCTGCACCAGGATGCTGACGATCTGCCGGTCGATATAGGAAAACACGAAACACAGGAAGAACAGGCCGACGGTGTAGCCATTGCGCAGGGCGCTGGCTGAACGTGCGTTGTCGACGTCGAGCGTTTGGGTAATGGACATGGTCATGCTCCAGGCTCAAGGACAGTCGGCAGGCTCAGTGCCATTGCGACGGGGCGGCGAGGACGGCAATGCAATCGCCGTGTTCGACCTTGGCGAAAGTGCGTGTGCACACCACCTGGCCCGCCTTGGTGAAGTGCAACTGCAGCGGTGCTTCCCAGGGTGCGTGAGGGTCGAACAGGCGCCCGGCCAATTGACCGCTCTGCACCTGCTCGCCCAGTTTAAAGCAAGGCTCGAACACCCCGGCGCGGGTGGCGAACAGGTAATGCTCAGGGCCTTCGACCTTGATCAGGCGTGTGGGCGAAGGCGCTGGCGCAGGTTCATCGATTACGCCGAGACTGCGCAGTACCCGCTGCAAGCCGTCCTCGACAATTCGCAGCCCCTCGGGATCGCAACTGCCGCCACCGCCGAATTCACCGCACAAAAACAGCTTGCCCTGGCGCTCGGCGGCTGCACCGTAAGTCCGGTCTTCGCCCAGCAGGTTCATGATCATTGTGGTGGGCGCGGCAAACGCGTTCACCAGGCGCAGGTATTGATCATGCTGGGCGGGATCTTGCGGCAAGGCCGCGAGCAGTGTCGGGTAATGCTGGAACGACGCGCCCCCTGCGTGCAAGTCGAGGATCACATCGGCGCGGGGGAAGAGTTCGGTATCGACGTAGTGGGCGATCATTTCCGTGATGCTGCCATTGCGCTGGCCGGGAAACATCCGGTTCAGGTTGCCCTTGTCGATGGGCGAGGTGCGCGAGGCGTTGAGAAAGGCCGGAAAATTCAGCCCCGGCACCACGATCAGTCGACCCTGGATCTGCATCGTCGGCAAGCGCTGCAGCAGTTTCATCAGGGCTACCGGCCCTTCGTATTCATCGCCATGGTTGCCACCGGTCAACAGCACCGTGGGGCCGGTGCCCTGCTTGAGTACGGCAATGGGAATCAGGATGCGGCCATAGGCTGAGCGGTCATGGGAGTAAGGGACTTTCAGGCTGCCGGTTTGAAAGCCCTCCTGCTCGAAGTCGATATCGGTGCTGATCAGTGATCGAGGAATGTTCATGAGTGGGCTCACCTGCTTTTTATTCTGGGCGGTTTGGGCGCTGTCGGCGCGCCTTCGGGACCATCATTGCGCAAGTGTCGATGTAGCGATAATGCCGATGGCTTGCACGACCGATGCTTTTGAGGCATCGCTCTGCAGGTCAGTCGATGGCTAGGGTTGCTTGATCATCTGCTGCAATTTTTCCAGGAAGTGCTGCAGCAGCGGGTTCTGATTGCTGGCCTGCCACGCAAACGACAAGGGCATCGAGATGGAAAAATTCTTCAACCGGATAAACCGCACCAGAGCAGGCGGCCGACCGGCGTTAGCCGAATTGACGATAGCTGCGCCCACGCCGGAAGACACCAACGCCAGGATCGCCGATTCAGTCTGTTCCTGCTGAACGATGCGCAGGCTTACGCCCGCCTGGTGGCAGGCACTGAGCAGGCAATCGTGGTAAGCGGGGTAGACGTGACGGGGAAAGGTCACGAAGGGCAGGTGTGCGACCTGTTTGAGCTCGAGGATGTCACCAGGAAGTTGCCAACTGCTGGGGACCGCCAGCATCACATCGTGATTGACCAGCGTCAGTACCTGGCAAGGTGTCATCAGTGGGGCAAAGGCATAGATAAAGCCGCCGTCCAGCGTGCCCTGTTCGATGGCTTGCAACTGCAGCGGGCTATTGATCGGCATCAGCTCGATGCTGGCTTCGGGCAGTTCGTCCTGGAACGCGCGCAAGGCGCTTGGCATGAAACCATCCCAGCCAGCATTTTCGACAAAACCCAGGCGCAAATGCCCCAGCCTGCCGCCCGCCACGCGCTTGGCGCTCAGCACGGCGTTGTCCAGGTCGTCGAGGATTTTTTGCACCGAGGCGTGAAAGTACTCACCCGCCTTGGTCAGTTTCAACCCCTTGGGCAAGCGTTCGAAAAGGCTGAAACCCAGCTCTTGCTCAAGGTCCAGCAGCTGTCTGGAAATGGCGGGCTGAGTGATGAAGATGCGATCGGCTGCCAGGCGAATGCTCTTGTATTCGGCAGCTGCCATGAAGTAACGCAGGTGGCGCAGTTCCATAACGGCTCTCACAGACACGGACGTTCGAGCCTGCGACTTTGCACGTGGATCGAGATGGCGTCGAGTGGCCCGCGGCAGGTTCAAGCAGCAAAGAGGGAAATTTGCGGGTAGCAACGTGACCGTTACACCATCCATTCCACGCATTTCCCCCTCCGTTCGGTCTCACGCAGATCGCATTGCAAAGCGGTCAAACCGTGCTGCTCGGTGAAAGCAGGACAATGCCGAGCTCACCGTTTCGTCTGGTTGGTGTTTCAGGCCGCAGCCCTCACACCTGCGCCTTTGCCCTCTACCGGAACGTCATGCAGGGAAATCCGTGATGTCTCAGGCAATGCCAGTCCCCCCGCCAGCGCCAGCAAGGCAATCGCGATCAGGTAGAACGCCGGCGACAGGTTGCTGCCGGTGGTGCTGATCAGCCACGTGGCCACCAACGGCGCGGTGCCGCCGAAAATCGTGTAGGCCATGTTGTAGGTGATTGCCGAGGCGGTGTAGCGAGTGCGGGTCGGGAAGGTTTCCGAAAGCAGGGCTGCGGTGACCACGCCACACAACACCGCGCCGACCGCCAGGAGCATCACGCCGGCGACGGATGCTGCGAATGAGCCGGAGCTGGCCATCAGGAACGCCGGGTACACGGCCACGATCAGCAGCGCGCACGCGGTCATCACCGTCATTCGCCGCCCGACCCGGTCCGAATACAGCCCGGCCAGCGGGCAGATCGCTGCGGCGAACAGCAAGGCGATCAGTGACACCAGCAAGGCTGTTGCGCGACTCAGGCCACCCGCGACCTGCAGGTAGGTCGCGAAGTAGGTGGTGAACATGTAGAACGACAGCGCTGTGAGCGACACGAAGGCGCCCAGGCAACAGATGGCCGCGCCATGGTTGCGCAAGGTTTCCTTGAGTGGGGAGTGGGCGACGGCGTGTTCCTCGGTCACCGCCTGGAAGGCCGGTGTCTCATCGAGCTTCCAGCGCAGGTACAAACCCACCAGGCCCAGCGGCGCGGCAATCAGGAACGGCAGGCGCCAGCCCCAGCTGCCCATCGCTTCGGCGGATAAAGACGCCTCGAGTGCGTAGGCCACCACGGCTGCCGCGGCGAAGGCGGAGAACGTCGATATCGGGATGAAGCTGCCGTACCAGGCGCGTTTATCGCTCGGTGCATGTTCCATCAGGTAGGCACAGGCACCGGCGTATTCACCGCCGGCGGAGAAGCCCTGGGCGCAACGGATCAGCGACAGAAGAATCGGCGCCGTGACCCCGATCGCGGCATAAGTGGGCAGCAGGCCGATCAAGGTCGTCGCACCGGCCATCAGCAGAATCGTCATCGCCAGGGTGCGCTTGCGGCCGATCCGGTCGCCCAGCATGCCGAAGAAAATCCCGCCGAGGGGTCGAAACGCAAACGCCACGGCAAACACCGCAAAGGTCTTGAGCAGCGCGGCGCTGGCATCGCCGCTGGGGAAAAACTGCTGGGCGATGGTCGTGGCCAGGAAGCCGTAGACGGCGAAGTCGAACCACTCGACGAAATTGCCGATGCCAGCAGCCACGATCACTCTTCTCAGGGTTTTCGGGCTGACTTGTTCCGTAGTTGTGCTCGTCATGCTTGACCTCGACAGTTCGTCAGTAAGCTAACGATTATCGAGGCAGGCGCTGCAGCGGTTGGCTTCAAAAGTGTCATCCACGTAGTCAGGACCGACTTCGCCGACATCAAGTGTGCGAAAGGTTGAAATCACTGTTTTGGCTTTAATGGATCCATTAATAGTCAAGAATCAGCAAAAAGCTTGACGTATGTCAGGATTATCCGCTCAAATGGATCCATAAAAACAAGCCTGTCCGGAGAATCCCTATGTATCCGAAAAACACCTGGTATGTCGCCTGCACCCCTGAAGAGATCGCTTCCAAGCCCCTGGGGCGGCAGATATGCGGTGAGAAAATCGTTTTCTATCGTGGGCAGGAAGGGCGGGTGGCCGCCGTCGAGGATTTTTGCCCACACCGCGGCGCCCCCCTTTCGCTGGGGTATGTCGAGAACGGCAACCTGGTCTGTGGCTACCACGGGCTGGTCATGGGCTGTGATGGCAAGACCGTCGAAATGCCGGGGCAGCGCGTACGGGGTTTTCCGTGCAACAAGACCTTCGCCGTTGAAGAACGTTACGGGTTCATCTGGGTCTGGCCGGGTGAGCAGGACAAGGCTGACCCTGCACTGATCCATCATCTGGAATGGGCTGTCAGTGACGAATGGGCCTACGGCGGCGGGCTGTTCCACATCAATTGCGACTATCGACTGATGATCGATAACCTGATGGACCTCACCCACGAAACCTACGTGCACGCCTCGAGCATCGGCCAGAAAGAGATCGATGAAGTGGCGCCGGTCACCACCGTCGAGGGTGACGAGGTGGTTACCGCCCGGCACATGGAAAACATCATGGCGCCGCCGTTCTGGCGCATGGCCCTGCGGGGCAACAACCTGGCCGACGATGTGCCGGTGGACCGCTGGCAGATCTGCCGCTTCAGTCCACCCAGCCACGTGTTGATCGAGGTGGGCGTGGCTCACGCCGGTAAAGGCGGTTACGACGCCGAGCCGCAACACAAGGCCGCGAGCATCGTGGTCGATTTCATTACCCCGGAAACCGAGACGTCGATCTGGTACTTCTGGGGCATGGCGCGCAATTTCAATCCGCACGACGAAGAACTGACCGCGACCATCCGCGAGGGCCAGGGGAAGATCTTCAGCGAAGACCTCGACATGCTCGAACAGCAGCAGAAGAACCTGCTGGCCAATCCCGAGCGCAACCTGCTCAAGCTCAATATCGATGCTGGTGGCGTGCAGTCCCGTCGCGTGCTGGAGCGAATCATCGCCCGCGAGCGCGCGCCGGCAGTCGAGCTGATTGCCACGGCCAACTAGTCCTTGGGCGCTACGCCAGTCCTTTCCTATTGATCTTGTTCTCGGCCACTGCGGTGGCGGTCCTGAAGGTGCACCATGATTGAAGTCGTCGTGACATCCCGCAACAACGAAGCGCTGGATATTTGCAGCTACGAGCTGGCCTGTGCACAAGGCGGGCAATTGCCTGGTTTCAGTGCCGGGGCCCATATCGACGTGCACTTGCCCGGCGGGCTGATCCGCCAGTACTCGCTGTGCAATCACCCGCAAGAGCGCCATCGCTACCTGATCGGCGTGCTCAAGGACACCGCCTCGCGCGGCGGTTCCCAGAGCCTGCACGAGCAGATCAACAGCGGTGACCGCCTGTTCATCAGCGAGCCTCGCAACCTGTTCCCGCTGGTGGCCGAGGGGCAGCGCAGCCTGTTATTCGCCGGTGGCATCGGCATCACCCCGATCCTGTGCATGGCCGAGCAACTGGCCCACAGCGGCGCCGATTTCGAGCTGCATTACTGTGCGCGCTCCAGCGAACGTGCGGCGTTTGTCGAGCGACTCAAAGGCGCCTCCTTTGCCGATCGCGTGCACCTGCATTTCGACGAAGAGGCCGATTCGCGCCTGGATGCCGCCAAGGTCCTGGCCAATCCGCGGCCTGACCTGCACCTGTATGTCTGCGGGCCTTCAGGGTTCATGCAGCATGTGCTCGACAGCGCCAAGGCCCAGGGCTGGAGCGACGAGCAGTTGCACCGTGAATACTTCGCCGCGGCGCCGGTGGATACCAGTGCCGATGGGGCGTTCCAGGTCAAGCTGGCCAACAGCGGGCAGGTGTTCGACATTCCGGCCGACAAGACGGTGGTCCAGGTGCTGGAAAGTCACGGTGTCGAGATTGCGCTTTCCTGTGAGCAGGGCATCTGCGGCACCTGCCTGACGCGTGTGCTGGATGGGGTGCCGGAGCACCGTGACCTGTTCCTCACTGAAGAAGAGCAAGCAGCCAATGATCAGTTCACGCCTTGCTGTTCGAGGTCCAAGTCCAAGCTGTTGGTGCTGGACCTCTGATCCCGCCGATCACTCGCCGCGGGCGATCACTTTCATCCGGTCGCTGTTGCTGATCGCCCCGAAGACCTCGGCGTAACGCAGTGTCGCATTGGCGTGTTCGCGCATGATGGCTTCTGCGCGTGCGCCCTGGCGGCTGACCAGCGCGTCGAACACCGAGTGGTGTTGCATGTGGGCGAAGTTGAAGCGCCGGTATTCGCGCGCCAGGTCCTGGCGATCGATCGCCAGCGCCGACACAGAAGCGAAGGGGCGATGGTCGTTGCGCGCCAGGGCTTCGGCAATCGCCGGGTTGGCGCTGCTGTCGACGATCACCTGGTGAAAGCGCATGTTGAGGTCATGGAACGCCTCGAGGTCTTCTTCCGTCACGTAGCCCTTGTCGAACAGCGCATCGCCTTGCACCAGGCATTCGCGCAGCGCCGCCTGTGCTTCTTCACTCAAGCCGCGTTCGGCGCTCTGTCGCGCCGCCAGACCTTCCAGTACCCCACGCACCTCCACGGCGCCGGCGATATCGTCGGCACTCACCGAACGCACCTGATAACCCCGGCCACCATGGCGCACCAGCAAGCCTTCCTGCTCCAGGGTCAGGAACGCCATGCGCACCGGCATGCGCGAGACGCCGAAGCGTTCCGCCGTCGGGATCTCCATCAGCCGTTCGCCGGCCGCCAGCTCGCCTGAGGCAATCATTTTGCGCAGTGCGACCAGCACCATTTGACCCGGTTTGCTCATGCAGGCGACTTCCAGAAGTTGGTTCGCCATAGTAACGCAAGGAGGGGAGAGATACAGGGGCGACGAGCGCCCCTGGCGGGAGGATCAGAGGGAGAGGGGGTAACTGACGATGACGCGGGTCTGATCGAAGTCGCTGTTGAAACTGCGCCGGTTGGTGGCGTTGTTGACCCGCACGCTGAGGTTTTTCAGCGGGCCGCTTTGCAGGGTGTAGCTGAGCTCGGTGTCGCGCTCCCATTCCTGGCCATTGCTGCCGGCCTTGGTGGTGGCGTTGTCGCCGTGACCGTAGCGGGTCATCAGCAGCAGGCCGGGGAGGCCGACGGCGACGAAGTTGTAGTCATAACGCGCTTGCCAGGAACGCTCGTCGGCGTTGCTGAAGTTGCCGTTGAACATGTCGTTGCCCAAGGTGCGCCCGCTGCTGCCATACACGGACATCCAGCCGGTATCGCCGCTGACCTTCTGCAGCCCCAGGTACAGGGTATGGCCACCCAGGTTGGCCGAGAGCAGCCCGTAGGCGGTATGGCTTTGCACATTGCCGATCAGGGCGCTGCCGTCATCCTTGTCGATGAAGTAGCCCAGGTTCGCACCGAGGGTCCAGTCACCGACTTTCTGTTTATGCAGCAGGTTCAGATAGCTTTGCTGATAGATGTCTTCGAGCTGCGAATACCAGGCGCCGATCTGGGTCTGTTGTTCGTTGAAGCGGTATTCGGCGCCCGCATAGTTGAAGGCGTCCGACATGACGGTGGGCGCAGCCCAGGCCGAGAGGTCTTGCATGTTCGAGGAGTTGCGCAGGCTCACCGAGGTGTATTGACCGCCCTGCAGGCTCAGGCCGGGAAGCTCCCGGGACACCAGCATGGCGCCCTGGAAGGTCTGTGGCAGCAGGCGTCCGTCGTCGTAGCGCAGCAGGGGAATGTCCGGCATGAGCTCGCCAAGCATCAGCTCGGTGTCGGAAATACGCATTTTTGCCGCCAGGCCCGCGCGCCCGTAGTCGTCGGCGGCGCGGCCATCGTCATGCACCGGCAGCAGCTCCGAACCACTGCGTTGCGGGCCGCTGTCGAGCTTGACGCCCAGCATCGCGATACCGTCGAGGCCAAAGCCGACAACCCCCGGGGTATAACCGGAACTGAATTTGAGGATCGCGCCCTGGGCCCATTCTTCGATCTTGCTCTTGCTGGCGCCGGGATCGTTGAAGTCGCGATTGAAATAGTAGTTTCGCAGCGTCAGGCTGGTCTTGGAATCTTCGAAAAAACCGCTGCTTTCAGCGTGCGCCGAAGGCATCAGGGCAAGCGCTATTGCACCGCCGAGCAGGGCCCGGGGAGGGAGAGGGAAGCAAGTCATTATTGTTGTTTTCCTGGAGGATGGAGTCAGTAGCGAGGGCAGGGCCTCGCTACTGCTTTGTAATGGTCAGGCCTGGCTGGGTTGGGCGGCCGGTTGCGCCGGTGCCTTGGGCCGCAGTTGCAGCAACACGGCGGCGGCAATCACGAAGACCACGGCAAACACCCCATACAGGTGCAGTGGCTGCCAACCGCTGTCGAGCAACAGGCCGGCGACGGTGGGCGACAGGATCGCGCCGATGCGCCCGATACCGATGCCCCAACCGACCCCCGTGGTGCGCACGGAAGCGTCGTAGACAATCGGCGACAGCGCGTACAAGCCCGCCACGCAACCGTTGGCGAACAGTCCGATCAGCAGGCCCAGGCCCAGTGCCATGGATACCGATGAAGCGGAGCCGACAAACAGCACCAGCAGGCCCGCGGTAATCAGCATGAACAGCGACAGCACCCGGGTCAGCCGCCAGCGCGAGGCCAGGCCGCCGATCAACGCGGCGCCGAAGATACCGCCGACGCTCAGCAGCACGCCGCCGCTGATACCTTGCTGTGCCGACAGCCCTGCCGAGACCAGCAGCTTCGGCGTCCAGCTCATCACGAAGTAGAAGCCGAACATCACCAGGAAGAACAACAGCCAGATCAATAGGGTGGTGCGCCGTGAATCCGGCGAGAGCAACTGCGCCAGGCGGCCACGGCCTGAAGTCGGTGCCGAGAGGGCCACGGGCAGTTCGCGCAATGCGGGCTGGCCGAGGCGGGCGGCCAGGCGATTGATGCGGACCAGGGCATTTGCGGGGCGACGGGCGATCAGGAAGTCCAGGGATTCAGGCAAATACAGCAGCACCAAAGGAATCACCGCCAGGGTCACGGCGCCCCCGAAGATGAACACCGAACGCCAGCCAAAGTGCGTCAACAACCACACCGACAACAGCCCGCCCAAGGTCGCGCCCAAGGCATAACCGGTGGATTGCAGGCTCACCGCCAGCCCGCGCCAGCGCTTGTTGGCATATTCGCTGGCAATCACGTTGCTGCTGGCCAGGATTCCGCCGATCCCCAGCCCGGTCAACCCGCGCAGCAGCGCCAGTTGCAGCGGCGTCTGGCTGAGGGCCGACAACAGCATGCCGGCACCGGAAAGCAGCAGGCAAAACAGGATCAATGGCCGACGTCCATAACGATCCGCCCACGGCGCAATGAACAGCGAGCCTGCCGCCATGCCAAACAATCCGGCACTCAACAGCAAACCGATCTGCGCGCCATTCAAGCCCCATTCGGCAGACACCGAGGAAGCCGTGAAGGCCATCACCAGCACGTCGAAGCCATCGATCATGTTCAGGACAATGCAGATGCCCACGGCCAGCCACTGGAAGCGCGCCATCGGGCGCTCATCTACCACGCTCTTCAGGTCGACACTCATGGCTGCCCCTCGAGACGAGGCTGGGTAAAGGTAAAGCGAGAAAGGCACACGAAGCTGGGTGCAAGCCGAAGCCCGAACCCGATTGAGAAGTCATTCATCCCGACACCCTTGTTATTTTTATGAGCGGGCAGGCGCTGTACCTGACACCGTGCAGTGCCAGTCAATCAATTTATGGATCCATTGAAAAGTGTGATTTTTTTGGGTTTTCACTTTTTTACTTTATTTATTCGATTAAATCCTTTTAAAACAAATAGTTAACTGTTTTCATAAACCGTTCGATTATCGGTCGATAATTATATTTCGTAGTAAAGGATCCAATGCGGAAGGATGTGAATCAGATCGCACGCGCCAGGATGGCTTGCGCGCGACCAATCTGGGCGTCGCGCTCGGATTGTTCCTGATGGCCAGCGCCACTTCATTGCCGGTATTTTTACTGGCGTGGTCAGTCATCGGAATCGGCATGGCGCTTGGTTTGTATGAAGCTTTATTCGCCTGTCTGGGGGCACTGCACGCGGAGCGCGCAGGCGGTGATTCGAAAGCAATGACCGTTCACCCACGTGCCTTCTTCAGCCCTTTCAAACGGACTTTCGCCCTTTGCACAGCGGCCATTTTTTCAGGCCGCTTCATGCGTTTCCACTGCCTGATGTCATCCTTGCTGCGCCCGCAGCTTACACACAGATCGCCGCTCAACTGGCAAATCGATATGCAGGGATTTTCGATTTCCTTGGCCATCGTCAATGACCCCTGGACGCGCCGAATTGCGCCAGGCGCTTGTTCCAATCACCACCATGGGTGCGTTGGCACTCCTCCTCGGAGTCGAAGCGGACAGTGTGATCTGATGGCTTGAGATCAATGTCTGCCTCCTTCAGTGCGATGGCCGTCAGCTCAAGAATCCGCACTTTCGCGCTCGCCTCGGCAAGTTTCTTGTCGGCCAGCGTTTCAAACACCCAGGTCACCCTCAGCGTTCGCGCAAGGTCGCTCAAGTCGGCCGTATGGGTGAGCCAGGTAAAGCCTTTGATTTCAGCTTTTGCTGTTTCGCAGGCGTCGGTCAGCGTCGCTATCAAGCGGCGCTCGATCCGTGCCAGTTCACGTTTGCCCATGGGCATGGCGGGCTCCTTTAGAGATAAAAATGGGGGCGATTTCGAAAATCAGGCAGATCGAAACTCGACCGTCAGGTGGCTGACTTCGTGAACGGGTTTAAGTCGTTCACGAATGCTTTCGGCATTCGCCGAAGCTTGGCCAATGACGCTGACGATAGCGGCACGCGCCTCTGGCCCAACCCGCCACACGTGCAGGTCGGTGATGGTTGCATCGCCATGCCTCTCAACCAGTTCGCGGATCTCCTCTGCAACCTGCTCATCGGTTTGATCCAGGAGAACGCTTGCGGTGATGCCCATCAAGCTCCATGCCCAGCGCGCGATGACAATGGCACCCACGATGCCCATGACAGGATCCAGCCATACCCATCCGAGGTACCGGCCAGCGAGCAATGCAGCAATCGCCAGGACGGAGGTCAGCGCATCCGCCAAGACGTGGAAGTAGGCTGATTTCAGGTTGTTATCGTTGCCGTGAAGTCCGTGGCCATGTTGGTCGTGATGGTCGTGATGGTCGTGATGGTCGTGATGGTCGTGAGGGTGGTCATGACTGTGACCGTGGCCAAGCAGAAGTGCACTCACGATGTTGACGATCAAACCGACAATCGCAATGAGTGTCGCGGTGCCGAATTGGACCTCCGTCGGTTGCAGCAGACGCATGACTGACTCTACGCCGATTACCAGGGACACCACGCCGAGAATGAGCGCCGATGCGAACCCGCCCAGGTCCCCGACCTTTCCGGTACCAAAGCTGTAACGCTTGCTCGAGGCGTGGCGCTTTGCGTAGCCGTAAGCCGCCGCCGCGATACCCAATGCACCGGCATGGGTCGCCATGTGGAAGCCATCGGCAAGTAACGCCATCGAGCCCGTGATGTATCCGGCGGTGATTTCACCCACCATCATCACCAGGGTAAGCGCTACGACCCAGAGAGTGCGTCTGGCATTCTCATCGTGCGAAGCGCCTAGAAATACGTGGTCGTGCACGTGATTGATCGGGGAGCTGCTCATGACCCTGTACCTGCGGGATTCAGGTCTGTTTGAAGGAGCGCTCGTGCCGGGTTCTCTTGATCAGGAGGCATCAGGGTTTTCCCACTCTGCTTGAGCCACAAACCAAACTCGCGCATCACGCTGACGACGGGCCGCAATCGGTCGCCTTCCTCGGTCAGTTCGTACTCCACTTTCACGGGAACTGTCGGGTATACCGTGCGCTTGACCAGCCCGACTTCCTCGAGTGCCCGCAGGTCGAGGGTCAGCATCCGTTGCGAGATGCCCGGGACATCCCGACGCAGCTCGTTGAACCGCTTGGGGCCGTCGAGCAGATAGGACACCAGCAGCAGACGCCATCGGCCACCCAACAAGCGCATGGCTTCCTCCACGGAACAGCCCGTCACGTTCTTTTTCATGGCGTTTTCCCCAGGGTATGCCAGGTATATTTTATGTACCTAGATGATAAAAAAGTGCCTTCTTCCATTTATATACCTTATCCCTAAGATGAGGCTGCAGCACTTTTCGGATGAAAGTGCAGGACCAGATCCGCTTAGGAGATCGATTGTGAAGCTTTACTACATCCCTGGCAGTTGCTCCCTTTCCCCGCATATCGTCATCAATGAACTGGGGCTTGATGTCACGCTGCTCAAGGTGGATCACCGCCAGCACACCGTGGACGGTGCCCTCGATTACTACGCGGTAAACCCCCTCGGCTACGTGCCGATCCTTGAACTGCCCGACGGCACCCGGTTTCGCGAAGGACCGGTGATTGTGCAGTACCTGGCCGACCAGCGACGGGAATCCGGATTGGCCCCGCCCAACGGCACACTGGAACGCTATCGGTTGCAGGAGTGGCTGAGCTTTTTGACGTCGGAGATTCACAAGGGCTTTATTCCCCTGCTCTATGCAGGATTGGCCGGCAAGTACGTGGACACGGCAAAACCGAAACTGCAGGCACGTTTTGCGTGGGTCGATCAACAACTGGCCGGCCGCCAATACTTGCTCGGCGACACCTTCACGGTCGCCGATGCCTACCTGTTTGCCCTGACGGGGTGGGGGCAGGCCCAGTGGCTGAAGTCCTATTACAAAGCTGACATATACTTCGATGGCCTGAGTCATCTCCAGGCCTGGTACGCCCGGGTGCGCCAGCGTCCAGCGGTGCAGCAGACGCTTGAGGTAGAAGGATGGGTGTGAGGGCTGCCTATTCAAGTAGCGACAGCGACTTGAGCAGATCCTGAAGGCCCTCAGGTACCAGAGGGGAGGCGAGGCTGAAATCCGTGCTGTCGCACCATCTGGCGATGAACGATGCCCCGTCGCTTTCGTGTCCTGTCAGTTCTTTTGCTTCGTAGACGCGTTCGTCATCGAATGTCGCGTCATAGACCTGAACGATTTCGTGCCCCGGCTTACCGGCATAGGTGAAGAGGCTTTCCAGTGTACCCAGCAGACGCACGCCATGAACCGACAAACCCAGCTCTTCCTGCACTTCCCTGACAATGGCATCGGCACTTCTTTCGCCAAACTCGATACCGCCACCGATGGGGCGGTAAAGGGTTCGTTGGTTTTCGTTGTCGTGGAACTGGTTGACCAGGATCTTGCCGTGATGATGAAAGATACAGAGGGCGAGAGGGCGGATGCGATGTTCGGACAACGGTGGAACTCCTTTGGGGTGTTGGACAAGTCCGTTTTGAAGTGGTGGTGATCCATGTAAGGAACCCGCGCATCAATCATGGTACAACCGGCCCTGGCAGAGAACGATAACGTTTTGCTGCCTGAGGTGTTCTACAACGACAAGGAGTCCCTTCATGAAGATGAACCCATTGGTTCCAGAGATGATTGTCTCTGACGTGCAACGCAGCCTGGCATTCTACTGCCAGGTACTTGGCTTTCAGGTTGAATACGAAAGACCTGAGCACAAGTTCGCTTTCCTGTCTTTCCAGGGCAGTCAATTGATGCTCGAAGAGGATGACTTGCAGGCGTCTCCCTGGCGGGTTGGTCCTCTGGAATCACCCTATGGCCGAGGGATGAATCTTTCGATCCGCTGCGCGGATGCCAACGCCTTGGCCAAGGCCATCGAAGGCGCCGGCATTGCACTGCGCAGACCCATTGAAGAGTGCTGGTACCGCGACAACGAGCGCGAGCATGGAGAGCTCAATTTCCTGGTGCTGGACCCGGATGGCTATCTGTTGCGATTCAATCAAAGCCTGGGTGTCAGGGCTGTCGACACTGGTCCCTTGCCCAACCGCAACCCCCTGTAGGAGCAAGCTTGCTCGCGATGGAGTCAGGGACAACGCATGAATCCAGCAAACATGCGTTATTCCTGGTTCTCAACGGTGATCCCAAATCGGCCAGACAGCTCCTTTCGCCCTTTGGGCGTCAATGCAAGTGCCCGGCTATCAAGGTCCTGGATAACCCACTTGCGGTTTAGAGCTGTCTGTAGCAAAGCCGCTCCCAGTGCTCCACCCAGATGAGGGCGCCGCATGCTCCAGTCCAGACACGAGCAAGCGAAACGACGTCGCTGTACCCTTGCTTTCGCGATTTCCATACCAAGCCCAACCATTGCTGCTTCGCCGCAGTCAGTCAGCTGATACACAGGGTCACCCGCGTCAGACACCATCAACCAACCTGACTCGATGAAATGATCATGCAGATTAACCGCCAAGGTTCCGGCCATGTGGTCATAACACGTACGCGCAAACTGCAATCGGTTAGGGGCGGTAGAAACAAACCTGGCGTTCGCGGATTGGCTAACCACCATGAGGGCTTCAAGCGCTTGCGCCACTTGTTTGTCCGCCAGACTGTAGTAGCGATGCCGTCCCTGCGTGTGCAGCTTGAGCAACCCGTCCTCCTTGAGTCTTGCCAAATGCGCGCTCGCGGTGGAGGTACTTACGTCGGCGATTACGGCCATTTCGGTACTGGTTCGCGCGTGACCATCCATCAGCGAGCAAAGCATTTTCGTCCTCGCAGGTTCCGCAATAGCGCCGGCGATCCGGGAAAGGGCAAGCTCATTGCCTTGGCAATCCATATTTCGTTCCTGAGCGAATCGTCAGCGTGAAGGGTGTCCGATAGTAACTGTTCTTTGTTAACAGGACTCCAAAATGACGCCATTAGAAGCAGCCACCCATGACGATCCTTATGGTTACTACTCGCGCCTCAGGCAACAGAAGGAACTGTTCTTCGATGCGGATCTTGGTTTATGGATTGCGAGTGGGGCCACAGCGGTCGAGGCCATTCTGGGCAATCCCGATTGTCGAGTGCGTCCACTCCACGAGCCAATTCCTCCTGCCATTGCACAGGGCGCCGCCGGACTTGTTTTCGGTCGGTTGATGCGCATGAACGAAGGGGCACGACACCGGTGTCCCAGGATGGCATTTGAGCCCGCCCTGGCCTCTATCGAGATGGAAGGCGTCGCCGACATTGTGTCACGGCTGGTCGCGACACTTGATAAGTCGCTCGAAACTACGGACGAGTTGATGTTCACGTTGCCGGTTTGCGTCATTGCCTCCTTGATAGGTCTGCCATCCTCGCGAATGCAAGATGTCGCGAAGCTGACACGGGATTTTGTCGCCTGCCTATCGCCGTTAAGCGATGAAACGCAACTCGATAAGGCCCATTCCGGAGCCATTCAACTTGGCCAGGTATTCAGCGCGCTGCTGAATGACCCTGAAAGTGATAGCGCTTTGTTGACTCGAATTCGCAGCGAAAGCAAAGCTGCTGAATGGGAAGATCCAGAAGCGTTGATTGCTAACCTGATCGGCTTGATGTCACAGACCTGTGAAGCCACAGCAGGCTTGATTGGCAATACCCTCGTAGCGCTCCATCGTAATCCTGACCTGATTGAAGACGGGCAACCGACGCCGATGCTCGTCGCAGAACTGGTGGCCGAGGTAGCGCGCTACGACTCGCCAGTGCAAAACACCCGGCGATTCGTTGCGAAGCGATGCACGATTGGCGATAGCGTCCTGGAAGCGGGGGATACCGTTCTAGTGCTACTCGCTTCAGCCAATCGAGATCCCTGCCTGAACCCCGACCCCGATAGCTTCCTGCTCAAGCGAAGTAAAAGACGAACCTTCAGTTTCGGTTCAGGACGACATGAATGCCCAGGTCAGCAACTGGCGTTGGCGATCGCCTCTGAAGCGATATTGCTGTGGTTGCAACGCCAGTCTTTCCCCTCTGCGCGATCGTATCGGTGGCGTTATTTGCCGTCCCTTAATGGGCGCATTCCTAAATTCCATCCCACTCAGGAAACTCAGCAATGATCGCCGTTATCTTTGAAGCCTGGCCACGCGAAGAGCAATACCAGCGCTACCTTGACCTGGCTGCTGAACTGAAACCTTTGCTGGCAGAGTTGGATGGCTTCATTTGCGTGGAGCGTTTCCAAAGCCTGAGTGAGCCAGGAAAGGTGCTGTCGCTGTCATTCTGGCGTGACGAAGAAGCTATCCAACGGTGGCGCGGTCTTGAACTGCATCGTGCGGCCCAATTGGCAGGCCGTCAGCAGGTTTTCAACGATTATCATCTGCGCATTGCCCATGTCGTACGAGACTACAGTCTTGACGATCGTGCTCAAGCGCCGAGTGATAGTAGGCAAGCTCATGAGAGGACTGCATGATCGCGGTTTTCATGGGGCTGGTTGTTCGTTTGGCAGTTTTCTGCGGAAAGTAAATCGGCCGGTTGAATCTGCGCACCATGAAAGCCGTTGGCCCATAATCTCAGTGCTTCGTTGTCTTGCTCGAATCAAACCCTTGGGTGGCATCGATTATTTCGCCGCAAGCCTGGCTCAAGCTTTCGTTGGCTGAGGCCGGGCGATTTGGTAGTTTCCCCATTCATCACCCATGAGGCATCAGGATGACGCTCATATTAAGGCAAGCCTGCGTTACCGACATTCCGTCGATATACCGGGGCGAGCAGGATTCATAGCTGCCTACGGCTGGCGATAACACCTCGGACAAAAAACGAACCCGGCGGACCAATCACGCACCGATTTTCGTCCGAGCGCAATCTGTCATATTCGGTATTACTTCATTACAGATAGTAGCCAGCCCATCGCTTGATCAATGAGGCTGTACTGTGTTTCCACGTCTTCTGTGTTCGCTGTCCGTTTTGACTCTGTCCATCGCCACCGCCCAAGCCGCCGTGACTAACGTCCTCGAGACTCCCCACCTGCGCAGCATTGACAACTTCCGCGATCTCGTGGGGGTTACCACCGCCTATTCCACGGCCCGGGATGGCACGATGCGTAGCGGGGTGTTCTATCGTTCCAACGCGCTGACCCCGTCTGCCGCGGATCTGGCTACGCTGAATTCCTTGGGCATCAAGGCCGTCTACGACCTGCGCACCCCCAGTGAGATTGCCGGCACACCCGACACGATGCTCACCGGGGCGAGCTACGAAAACATCGACATCATCGGCAGCACCACATCCGGTTCGAACATCACCACGGTCTCGTTCAAGAGTGCAGCCGATGCCATCGCGATGATGGAGCAGACCAACCGGGCGTTTGTCAGTGACGCCGGGATGCGCAGCCAGTTCACCAGGCTGTTCAATGAACTGGCCAGTGTCGACGGTGCCGCGTTGTTCCATTGCACCGCCGGCAAGGACCGAACCGGTTGGACCGCCGCCGTGTTGCTGAGCATTGCCGGGGTCGACAGTGCCACCATCATGAGTAATTACCTGGCCACCAACGACTACACCGCCGCGCGCGTAGCGGCGACCCTGGCGAGTATGCCGCCGGCGATGGCGGCCATTTATGCGCCGCTGCTCGGCGTCGAGTCCAGCTACTTGCAAGCCGGCCTGGACGAGGTGACCGCGCAGTACGGCAGCATGGACAACTACCTCAAGCAAGGCCTGGGTCTGTCCCAGGAGACGATCTATGTGCTGCGCGGCAAGATGGTCTACTTCAACAGTCTGCCCGGCCAGGCGGGTCTGCTTGGTAACGCCGCCGCCGGCGCGCAGCTTTTGCAACAGCTGCAGAACAGCAGCCTTTCGGGCACTTACAGCGACTACAACTACTATCTGCAGTCGGCCATCGATGCGGGCGACCTGGCGGGCGTCCAGTCCACGGTCGGCGGTCAGGTGCACGCCGACGCGGCGAGTTACCTGCTGCGTCAGGGCGCGATGATCGAACAGGCGGCTGCGCCGTTTGCCAGTGGCACGGACCTCAAGGTCGGCCAGTACCGCTTGTGGTCCACCGCATTGGCGGGCTACCTGGGCACCGATGGTTCGTCCCAAGCCTCCAGCAGCAACGAGCACAGCCAAGGCATGATGGTCGGCCTGACCCAGCGCTTCTCCGAACAACTGAGCGCCCATGCCGGCTTCGGCTACAGCAAGGGCAACGTCGGCGGCGCGGGTGGCGAGGCGGATACCGACTTCAGCTTTCTCAGCATGGGCGCACGCTTCGCGCCGGACGGTCTGGAACGCGGGTTGTTCGTCGACGCCGACGCCAGCGCCGGCTACATCGACTACGCCAGCAAGCGCGACCTCGGCGGCGGCCTCGGCACCGCCAAGGGCGAAAGCCATGGCAATCTCACTGGAGCAACCCTGGCATTGGGCTACCGTGTGCCGGTCAGCGGCGTGACGCTCGAACCGAGCCTCGGCGTGCGCGTCAGCCATCTGAACTTGTCGGGTTTCCAGGAGAAAGGCAGTGAGCTGGCCCTCGACGTCGACAGCATTGACGAAACTCGCCGCAGTGCCGTGGCCAACCTCAACGCGGCATTCGCCCCGATCGGCATGGGCGCCTGGCAACTGGTGCCGGGTGTCCAGGTGGGCTATGAGCATGTGCTTGGCGATCATCAGGTCGACAGCGAAGGGCACTTGCTGGGCCTGGATATCGAACAGCGCGCCGCGTTCGATAACCGCGACCAGTTCACCGCAGGGGTCAACCTCATGGCCAATCTCGGCGCGTTGAGCGTGGGTGCCGAAGTGGGTGCGAGCGGTGGCGGGGACAGCCACGGCTTCAGCGGCGGGCTCAAGGCCAGTTATCTGTTCTAGGGAAACACTTCGGGTTCGGGCCGCTATCGATTGGCGGCCGGAGCCTTAATGCCTCGCTCGCGTGCGCAGTCCTGATTTCAGTTCTGCGGGGCTGATGCCATAGGCGCTCTGGAAATACTGGCAAAACCTGCCGACATTGCTGAAGCCCAATCGCAGCGCCACTTCAGTCACGGAAGGCGAATCGCGTTGGGCGAGCGCTTCGTGGGCGCGCTGCAAACGCACCTGCCGCTGGTACGCCACAATCGAGCTCCCCACGAATCGCCGGAAACCTTCCTGCAGTGCTCGCTGGCTGACATGGGTCAATCGGGCCAGATCCGTTCCGCTGAGCAGATGCTCGGGGTGCGCCTGAATGTGCTCAACCGCCAGCTTCACATGCCGTGGCGCGATCAACGGAGCAGGCTGCCTCAGGGCTTGGGTGAAATTATGCGGCCAGGATTCCAGCACCGCGTCCAACAACATCTCTCGCAGCCGCGATGGCATCAGTGTTCCGGTGTTGATCAGCACATCGAACTCGGCGCCGGTGGCCAGATCGATCAATGCCTTGAGGCCCTGGAAAATCGAGACCTTCAAATCAACCACAGGCTCGAACACCAACCGTTCAACAATTGGCTTGCCCAATAGCGTCGACAGTCGTTCTGTGAGCATCGCACGCTTTATCGACATCCCGTGCTGCGCGTGATTGTCGATAAAACGCATCGAACGAATATCTGATTTGTCGATTGCCAGCCCGACCTGTGAATCACCGATCGACTCGCAGAGGTGATTGAAGATGATTTTGCCGGCGGTAGGAATGACGAAGGTGATTTCGTCCTGGGGATCGGGAAAGACCACCGAGAAGTCGCCACGGTAATGCATGCGGCGAAAGCTGACACCCTCGTGCCGGCCGTAGACGCCGCCGATGATGATGTTCGAGGGCAAGGGCGGGGTATCGGAATAGCGATTGCCGAACATTTTCGCGAACAGCGCGCCGAAGTCATCGCTGCACATGTCGTTGGACCTGAGGATGATTTGCTGGCGGGACGGAGTTGAGGACACCTTGGCTGGCACCTTGTAGTGAGGCTTTATGTCGGAGTGAAGTGCGCGAGAGCAGGGAGGGTAGCGTGCAGGGGTGACAGGTTTGTGACGGCCCGGTGCCCAAGGCAGACCTGAAAAACGCGCTGTTCCGACTTTATGTCGCTTTTTAAGCTTGCTGAAACGTTTCTTCAAGTCTATAAAAATGCCACAACTCCAAGAAAGGCTGCTGCCATGACCCCGCTCAAACTCCTTGTTGCCCTCAGCGCACTGTCCGCTGCCTCCCACGCCATGGCCTGGGACTACGTTCTGCTCGACACTGACAAAGCCGCCCAAAACTGGCAGATCACCAGCCAGCAACTCGGCGTAAAAACCGACAAACCCTTCAGCGTCACCCTGCGCACCTTGCATGGCGGGCGGCAGGAGGGCGTCAGCATCGTCGACATCGATAACGGCACGATGAAACTCTCGGTAGTGCCGACTCGCGGAATGAACGTCTTGCAGGCCTCGGTAGGCGATGTGAGGATGGGCTGGGATTCGCCGGTCAAGGAAGTGGTCAATCCGTCCTTCATCGAACTCAATGGCCGCGGTGGTCTGGGCTGGTTGGAAGGCTTCAATGAGCTGGTCACCCGCTGCGGATACGAATGGGTCGGCCACCCAGGCGTCGACAACGGCGAACTGCTGACCCTGCACGGTCGGGCCGCCAATATTCCTGCGAACAAAGTCACCCTGCACATCGATGAAAAACCACCGTACGCCATCACCCTGCGCGGCGAACTCAAGGAGCAGGCGTTCAAGAAGGTCGACTTCTCCGTCGCGACCGAACTGGTCACCGAACCCGGCAGCGTAGTGTTCGCCCTCAACGACACCCTGACCAACAACGGTGACTATCCGAAGGAATACCAGGCGCTGTATCACAGTAACTTCAGCACCCCGTTCCTGGAGCAGGGCGCTCGTTTCGCCGCGCCGGTGAAACAGGTGTCGCCGTTCAACGACAAGGCCAAGGGTGATCTGCCCGACTGGCAAACCTACCGCGCACCGACCAAGGACTACGACGAAACGGTTTACAACGTGGTGCCGTATGCCGATGCCAAGGGCGATACGTTGACCGTGTTGCATGACAAGGCCGGCAGCCTGGGCGTTTCGGTCGGCTTCAATACTCAGACACTGCCGGTGTTTTCCCTGTGGAAAAACACCGATACCCAAGGCCAGGGCTATGTCACGGGGCTGGAGCCGGGGACAAGTTTTTCCTACAACCGCCGTTATCAGCGGCCACTGAACCTGGTACCCACAATCGGGCCGAAGGAACACAAGCAGTTCCGCATCAGCTACAGCTTGTTGGCGGATAAGGCGGCTGTGGATAAGGCCTTGAAGCAGGTGAGCGATATTCAGGGTGGGCGGGAGACTGAGGTGCGGCAGACGCCGTTGGTTGATCTGACCAAGGGGTAAGCATTGTCGGCCGACATTGCAGCCCCTCGGCCAAATGTTCGCGTCTGATCCCGTCGGCTTGTTCAAGGTCCGCCAGTGTACTCGCGACCTTGAGCAGTCGATCGGCTGCTCGCCAGCAGACGCTCATAAAGTCGAAACCCGTGAAGAGGCCTCCATCGAGGCATTCTCACACCACAGCTTTGGCGTCAGCCTTGATAGCTGATTCCCTTTGGACGTGGCGCTCAAGGCAAACTGAAAATGATCGCGGAGCAAAAAATTCACTGACATACGGTATTGAATTAAATAATTCATTGATTTACTCTCGATCCCACGTTGTACGAGATCAACCGCTGTTAGCACCTAAAAAAACAAACAATCGGGAGCAAACATGAAAGCGAAAGTGATGTTGGGATTGTTCATGACCGCCGCAGTTTCACTGCCAGCCTGGGCCGCGGACTGGACCGTAGGTGCTAACGTTGGCAACGTGCCCTGGGAGTTTCAGGATTCCAAAGGTGAGTTCGTCGGCTTCGAAGTCGATGTTGTAAAAGAGGTGGCCAAGCGCGCCGGAAAAAGCGTCGAGTTCGTCAATATTCCCTTCAACGGCCTGTTCAGTGCCGTGCAATCCAAACGTGTTGAAATCGCTATCTCTTCAATCACTATTACCCCTAAACGTTTGGAGTCGGTAGCCTTTGCGCAGCCTTACTTCGACAGCGACCAGTCGCTCACCGCACTGACCACTTCCAAGGTCAAGAGCCTGGCCGACATGAACGACAAGGTGGTGGGTGTCGACACTGGCTCTACCGGTGACATGTGGATCGGCCAACACAAGGACGAGTACAAGTTCGCCGATGTCTCGCGCTATGAAGGGCTATCGCCGGCCATGCTCGACCTGGCTTCCGGACGAATCGATGGCTACCTCAGCGACATCCCGGCGGTGCTCTACTACATCAAGGACAAACCGCAATATTCCATCGTGGCGCGTATTCCCACGGGTGAACGCTACTCGCTGATGCACGCCAAAGGCTGGGCGATGAGCGATCAGGTCAACGACATCATCAGCAAGATGAAAGAAGACGGCACCCTGGGGAAAATCCACAAACAGTGGTTCGGCGCCGATGCCAATCAAGACTCGAGCACCATGAAAGTGACCGCCGTCCTCAAGTAAGCCCTGCTGATGATGCATGTAAGTGGCGACGCCTGTTCGCCACTTGTATTGACCGAGGTATCCCATGGATCTTTTGCAGACATTCTTCAACTGGAACGTGCTCGTCGATTCGCTTCCGCTGATGATGCGCGGTTTGGGCGTGACCATTTTGCTTGGGGTGGTGAGCATTGCCCTGGGCCTGGTGGGCGGGCTATTGCTGGCATTGCTGCGGTTGTACTCCTACGCACCTGTTCGAGCGCTTGCACGTATCTACATCGATATCATGCGCTCCATTCCACTGCTGGTTTTACTGGTACTCATCTACTACGCGCTGCCTTTTGTCGGCATTCGTCTGTCGTCCTTTGCGGCCGCTGCCAGTGCGCTCTCGCTTGTCTCATGCGCTTACAGCGCGGAGATTTTTCGTTCGGGCATCGAGGCCATTCCCCGTGGCCAATTCGAAGCATCGGCTTCTCAAGGCATGAGTTTCTTCAACACCATGCGCGACGTGGTTTTGCCGCAGGCTATCCGCATCGTGATGCCGCCCATGACCAGCAATTGCATCAACGTGATGAAAGACACGGCGCTCGCCTCAGTCGTAGCGATGCCTGACTTGCTGAAGCAGGCGACCCAGGCGCAGGCACTGGCAGCTAACCCGACACCGCTGGTTGGGGCAGCCTTGCTGTACCTCTTGCTGCTGCTGCCGCTGGTGCAGATGGTCAGCTGGGTTGAGCGTCGTAACGCCTCTGGAGGAAAAACCGCATGAGCACGTTGATCGACATCGAAAAGCTCGACAAGTACTACGGCAATTTCAAAGCGTTGAGCGATATCAACCTGCAGGTTGAAGAAGGTGAAGTGGTGGTCATTCTTGGCCCGTCCGGGTCGGGTAAATCGACCTTGATCCGTTGCATCAACCTGCTTGAGAACTACCAGCAAGGCCATATCCGCGTGGCCGGCGAGCGTGTTGAAAACGGTCCGCGACTGGCCGCCATCCGCAGCGAAGTGGGTATGGTGTTTCAGAGTTTCAACCTCTATCCACATCTCACTGTTCTCGACAACGTATCACTGGCGCCGATCCGTGTTCGCGGGCTGAGCCGGCGTGATGCGCACGCCAGGGCCAAGGAGCTATTGGTGAAGGTCGGCATGGGCGATCACGCGCATAAATACCCGAGCCAATTGTCCGGTGGCCAACAGCAGCGTGTTGCCATTGCCCGCACCATGGCCATGGAACCTCGCGCAATCCTGTTCGACGAACCGACTTCGGCACTGGACCCGGAAATGGTCGGCGAAGTACTCGATGTCATGCAGAACCTTGCTCGCTCCGGCGTCACGATGGTCGTGGTGACTCACGAAATGGGCTTTGCCCGACGGGTCGCCGACCGGGTGATCTTCATGGAAAGTGGCCGCATTGTTGAGCAGAACATCCCTGAACCGTTTTTTACCGCACCTAAGGAACCTCGTACAAAAGCGTTCCTTCAGGCCATCCTGCACCACTGAATCCGGCTGGAGAAAGTAGAGTGAATCCTCTCGATATCGATTATGTTCGCAAGCAGTTTCCAGGTCTGGCCGATGGTTATGCCTACATGGATAACGCCGGTGGTTCGATGGTACTGAACACGGTGGCCGAGCGGGTCTGTGATTACCTGCTGAACAACAGTGTGCAACTGGGTGCTTCCTACCAACCTTCCGTTGCCGCTGGCGAGCGAGTGATGCAGGCGCGCCACTCGGTCATGCAGTTGATCAACGCCGAGCACCCCGAAGAAGTGATCATGGGCGGCTCGACCACCCACTTGTTGCAAATACTGTGTCGCGCCATTGCCCCGTCAATCGTCCCAGGTGATGAAATCATCGTCACCAATTGCGATCATGAGGCCAACATCGGTCCATGGGTCAAGCTGTGCGAAAGCCGTGGTGCGAGCTTGCGCGTGTGGAAGGTCAATCTCGACAGTTGTGAGCTGGAGCTGGATGACCTGCAGGTCTTGCTCAATGACAAAACCCGTTATGTGGCCATGACCCACACCTCGAATATTCTCGGCTCGGTCAATCCAGTCGCCGAGGTTGCGCGGCGTGTCCATGCGGTGGGTGCGAAACTGTGCGTTGACGCCGTCGCTTATGCGCCACACCGTCTGGTGGATGTGCAGGCCAGCGGCGCCGATTTCTACGTCTATAGCTTCTATAAAACATTCGGCCCGCACTTTGCCGTGCTCTGGGGTCGTCGCTATCTGTTGCTGGAGTTGCCGAGCCTTAACCACTTCTTTATCGGTCAGGATGTGGTCCCTTACAAATTGCAGCCGGGCAACGTCAACTACGAGTTGTCATTCGGTTGCATCGGCATTACCGACTATTTGCTCGACATCAGCACCCGGCTTGGCGCGCAAGGCAGCGAGCGCAAGTGCATGCAGGCTGCGTTCGATGCCTTCGAGGTGCAGGAGGATTTGCTCGCCGAGCGTCTGCTGGCATTCTTGCGCCAGCGCGAGGGCGTTCGGATCATCGGCAAAGCGAATACCCACAATCGAGTACCAACGATCAGTTTCGTGGTCGAGGACGTTCAGTCAGAGGCTGTTGTGCGCAGGGTCGATGAGCACCGCATTGGCATTCGTTTTGGTGACTTCTATGCGCGGCGACTTATCGAAGCCCTTGGGCTAGGCCAGTTTGGCGGGGTAGTGCGGGTGTCGTTGGCGCATTACAACACGCTGGAAGAAGTCGACCGCCTCATCACTGCGCTGGATCAAGCAATCACTGCGTTGCGTTGACAGGCGCACACACTTCCAATTTTACGAGCCTTCACTATGGCCTTACCTGAAACCCTTGCAGAGCTGCGTGACTGTATAGCGGCCCAGCACGAACAACTGACCGGTCGTCTGCGCGATGCTGCCCGATTCCTGATCGACAACCCGCATGAGATCGCACTCAACACGGTGGCCGAACTGGGTAAGCGCTCGAGCATCGCGCCTTCCGCCTACATTCGGCTGGCTCAAGCCCTTGGCTTTGCAGGTTTCAAGGATTTGCAGCGGCTGTTCCGTGCACCGCTGCAACAGGCAGCCGACACTCACAGCGAGCGTATTCGGCACTACGGCGGTGAGACGTTGCTGGAGGACCCGAGTGACGTCGGCGGGATTCTGCGTGAGTTCAGCCAGGCCAATATCGTTTCCCTGGAACACCTGGCCGAAGGCGGCGAGCAGGCCAATATCGAAGCCGCCATCGCCCACCTGCAAGTCGCGCGCACTACGTTCGTCATCGGCATGCGCCGTGCCTTTCCGGTGGCGGCGTATCTGAGCTACGCATTGAGTCGTGTCGGCCGGCGAGCCGTGCACATCAGCGGTGCTGGCGGCACGTTGCCGGAGCAGGTCAGCGCCATTGCCGATGATGATTTGTTGATAGCCGTCAGCTTTCCGCCGTACGCCAAGGACACCGTCGAGGCTTGTCGTCAGGCGCGGGAAGCAGGCGTGACGCTGGTGGCGATCACTGACAGCGTTCTGAGCCCTATCGGGCAAATGGCCGATACGGTGATTGAGGTCAACGACGCCGAATTACTGGGCTTTCGCTCGCTCACCGCTTCGTTCTGTATCGCTCAAACACTGGCCATGGGACTGGCCTTCAGCGAGTGGCAATCGGACAGCACCTTCAACCATGACCGGCTGAAAGATATCGACTGCTAAGTCGCGACTTTCGCCACGCACTTATAAAACCCGTCACTTCAGGAGAATATCCCGATGGTTTCACCTGCACGCGATTTAGTGGGTTACGGTAGACAACGCCCACAAGGCACCTGGCCGAATGGCGCACGTTTGGCCATCAGTTTGGTGATCAACTACGAAGAAGGCTCCGAACGCTCGCTCGCCATGGGCGACCCGGACCAGGAATCCATGACCGAATGGGGCAGCTATTCAATACCCGACGGCACACGCAATCTGGCGATGGAATCGATGTACGAGTACGGTTCTCGCGTCGGGATCTGGCGAATCCTGGATATTCTCGACCAGCAATCGGTTCGCGCGACTTTTCATGCCTGCGCAGTGGCCTTTGAGCAAAACCCTGATGTTGCACGCGCTGCAGTTGCAGGTGGTCATGAAATTTGCAGTCACGGCTATCGCTGGGAGGAAGTGTTTCGCCTGACCGAAGAACAGGAGCGTGAACACATGCGCCTGGCCATCGAATCATTCGAACGCACCTGCGGCAAGCGTCCGGTCGGCTGGTATTGCCGCTATGGCGCCAGCGTCAATACCCGTCGGCTGGTCGCTGAAGAGGGCGGTTTTCTCTACGACTCCGATGCCTACAACGACGATGTTCCCTACTTTGTCGAGGTCGAGGGCAAGCGTCACCTCGTGGTGCCTTATACCGCTGACGTGAACGATTTCCGCTACTGGAATTCTCCGGGGTTGTCGCAGGCATCGGACTTTTTCGAATACATGAAAGAAAGCTTTGAGGTCCTTTACGAGGAGTCGGCTGAAGGGCCACGCATGATGTCGATCGGGCTGCATCCACGCATGGTGGGCCGTCCCGGGCGGGTCAGGGCTATCAAGCAATTCATCGAGTATGCCCGGCAACACGGCGGTGTCTGGTTTGCTACGCGCGAAGAAATCGCCCGTGCCTGGCTTGAACGAACTTGATTGAAGACACGCGCCGCCTGACCGGCTGGGGCCGGTTACTTCTGCAAGAGGCCTGATATGCAACCTTTTGATACGGTGATTCGCAACGCCCGCGTGGTAACCGCCTCAGACACGTTCACCAGCGATATCGGTATTCGTGATGGGCGCATCGTCTCCCTTGGCCTGGACCTGCCGCAAGGTCACCAGGAAATCGACGCGGCAGGCCGGCATGTCACCCCCGGTGGCATCGACAGCCATGTGCACCTCGACCAGCCGACTGGCGACGGCTCGGTGATGGCTGATGACTTCTTCAGCGGCACGGTCTCGGCGGCCTGCGGCGGCACCACCACCGTCATCCCGTTCGCCTGCCAGCAGAAGGGCGAAAGCCTGCGCTCTGCCGTCGATGACTACCATCGCCGGGCGGGTAACAAGCCGGTGATCGATTATGCCTTCCACCTGATCGTCACCGACCCCACCCCGCAGGTGCTGCGTGAAGAACTGCCGGCCTTGATTGCTGAAGGCTATACATCGTTCAAGATCTACATGACCTACGATGCGCTGAAGCTGGGCGACCGGGAGATTCTCGAGACGTTGTCGGTCGCGCGCCGTGAGGGCGCCATGGTGATGCTCCACGCCGAGAACAGCGATTGCATCGCCTGGCTTACCGAGCGACTACTGGCGGCCGGGCTGACTGCGCCGCGCTACCACAGCGCGTCGCGGCCGATGCTGGTGGAGCGCGAAGCGACCCATCGTGCCATCGCCCTTGCCGAGCTGGTGGACGTGCCGATCCTGATCGTGCACGTGTCGGGTCGCGAGGCCGTGGAGCAGATTCGCTGGGCCCAGAGCCAGGGGTTGAAGGTGTACGCCGAAACCTGCCCGCAGTACCTGTTCCTGACCGCCTACTCTCTGGGGTGTGACGACAGCTTCGAAGGAGCCAAGTGCATCTGCAGCCCGCCGCCGCGCGATGCGGCAAATCAGCAGGTGATCTGGGATGGCCTGGAGAACGGCTCGTTCGAGATTTTCTCGTCAGACCACGCACCCTTTCGCTTCGATGGCCCGAATGGCAAGAAGGCCCACGGAGAAGAGGTGTCGTTCGACCAGATCGCCAACGGCATTCCCGGTGTCGAAACCCGCATGGCGCTGCTCTGGTCCGAAGGCGTGCGCACTGGGCGCATCACCGCGCAAAGCTTTGTCGCGCTGACCTCCACCAATGCCGCCAGGATGTATGGGTTGTATCCGCGCAAGGGCAGCATCGCCATTGGTGCCGATGCCGACCTGGTGATCTGGAACGAAGGTGAGTCGGTGCACCTGTGCAATGAAATGCTGCACCACAACGTCGATTACACGCCTTACGCCGGCATGACGCTGAGCGCCTGGCCGGCCATGACCCTGTCTCGCGGTGAGGTGGTCTGGGACGGCGCGCCGCGCGGTGAGGCGGGTCGCGGCCGGTTTCTGCCGTGCGAGCGCCCGGCGCCCGCGCAACTGCGCCGACGCAAGACTGAGTTGCAATGGTGAGTGCGGTCGCGCAGGAGGCCAGCCGAAGCCGTGGCGCGGCACTTTAAAGATCATCGTTTTTGTGAAATCACATCGCCCATGTATTGATTCAAATCGCGCAGATCCTTAACGCTCCATGCATGCGGCGATAGCTTTACACCATTCTCGCGCAAGGTTCTTGGAATCAAGTCGCCATTTGGGCGAAGTATTATCGAAGAGACAATCACGCCCGGATAATCATTCAATCGTTTCTTGAAAGCGGAGGTTGTCAGATCAGGCGTAGGCGGATTGCTTTTATTGGCCAGCGGGCCTGTTGCCTTGATATCTGTTCCGTGGCACATGCTGCATCGCTGTAGATAGAGATTTTTTCCATTGGCATTCTCCGCGAAGGCCAGTGAAGTTTGCGTCAGCGATAAAATTCCCAGCGAAGCGATGAATACTATTTTCATTGTTTTTATCTTCCTTGAAGGGTTCAGCGTCGATTGGACGCGATTTGGTGCGCGGGAAAGATATCAGCCGTCGCGTCGGCACCCAAGCGCACTGATCGACCCTTGGCCGGGGTCGATCAGGGGAGTTTCTCAGAAACTCCAAGTGAGCATACCCGGGATGAAAGTCATTTCATGCCTGCTCTCAGGCCCCATTGTGTGTCCCGGGCCGAGCGGCCAATGGCGAGCGGGGCGTCAAGATGGCCAAGGCAACCGCTACGATGAAGAGCGCCGGCACGTCACCTGCCAGGTGCTGGCATCGTAAAGTGCGATGCCAGGTATCTGGATTTATCGTTTGTCTTGTGAACACGAATAATCAAATCCAGACGTCGTTCAAAGCCGTCCGCTCACCCCCTTCGTGACCGGTATTCAGAACCCCTCGCGGCTCGATCATCATGATTTTCGCTTCTCCGTGCGCTGCTGTCCTGTGCTCCACGCCACGTGGCACTACATACAATTCGCCCGGGTGTACATGAACGCAGCCCTGCGGCAGGTCGATGCGCAAAATGCCTTCGAGCACCAGGAATGCTTCATCCGTCTGTGGGTGCGAGTGCCAGACGAATTCACCTTCGATTCGCACGACCTTGAATTGGTAGTCGTTCATTTCTGCGACGACCCTTGGGCTCCACTGTTGCTCGATCAGCGAAGCCTTTTGGGCCAGGTTCACAGGGTGTGATGCGCGTTGCTGAGTGAAGTCGGACATGACGGATCCTCTGTAGTTGAAGCCCTCAGCCTATCGAACCAAAAGCATGCAGTTCTTGTAAGATCCTGCAAGTCAGCAGGTGGAACGCAAGCGTTCAAGCCAGCGCAAAGGCGACACGCCGTAGCTGCGAGTGAAGTGCCGGGTCATGTGGCTCTGATCGTGAAAGCCTGCGGCCAGGGCGGCATCGACCAGGGTGAAGCCATCGAGGATCAGCCGACGAAAACTGTCCAGGCGCCGAAGCGTGACAAAACGGTAGGGACTGGTGCCGTACAGTGCCCGGAAGTCCCGTGACAGACTCCACTGTTCGCGTCCACTGGCCTGTTCCAGCATCTCCAGTGTAATGCCCTGGTGAAGGTGCTCCATGATGAACGCCCTCGCGCGCTCGGCCGAGCGGTAATCGAGACGTTTGCGGCCGCGTGGCTTGCCACCGACCGCACGCAACGCCATCGCCAGGTCGTATAAGGCGTCCTGCTCCTCAAGAATTTCCAGAGGATGATCCAGTGCCTGCACGAAGGCTTCACTGGCGCGGTACAGACGCAGGTCGCATGACAGTCCGCCAGCAATGAAGGGCAACGGCTCACCGCCGAGAACGTTTTGAATAAGCGCCGGATCGATGTAGGCCATGCGGTAGCGAAAACCCGCATCAGTGCCCGCCATGCCGTCATGGACTTCGTCAGGGTGCAGCACAAGTGTGTTGCCCGGCACGCCGTGGCACAGCGCACCCTTGTAGTGAAAACTCTGCACGCCAGCGAGGGTGCGGCCGATCGAGTAGGTATCGTGGCGATGTGGGTCGTAGCCATGGCTGCCGAACCACGCTTCGATGCGCTCCACGCTGCCAGGTTGAGCGCTACGTATGACCCAATCCGAGGTGGCTGGCCGACCTGCTTTTCCGTTCATGATCAGACTTTTCCGCTGGTGCGTCATCTTGAAGGGTATACGGCATCTAACTTGCGGAACTATACCGCTGCCTCAGTTCAATTGTCCTTTGAGCGTTCGTTACGGGTCGAAATCAGCTTCGTTGAGCAGTGCCTCATAATCACTTGCTGCAGCGTTTCACCTCTACTTGTATCCTTGTTCAAGGACGAATGGCTGCCGCTATCGGCTTGGCCCAATAGTCGCTGGAACGGAAAAGCGGACTTTCCATAAGGTAGTAACGTGAAGCGTGATACCCATCTTGTTGTGCTTTTGCTGTTGGTTATCGGTTGCTCCCTGGCGTCACTGACTGTCTGGAAGGTAGTTGCCTCTCGAGATAAAGCTCTGGAGGAAGTGGATGTCCATGGCTTGAACCTGACCCAGGCACTTGCGACTTACTCCGAAGGCATTGTCCGGCAAAGCTCGCTGCTGTTGCTCGGGCTTGTCGAACGCCTGGAAACCGAAGGCAGCGGCCCTGCGCAGATTGAGCGGCTCAGTGCATTGGTCGATCGCCAGGTGCCGCTGATGCCACAGCTCAGTGGTATCACGGTCTACGATAATCAGGGACGCTGGTTGATGTCTTCCAACCGGCCGATTCCAGCCGGGGCGAACAGCACTGATCGTGCCTATTTCATTCATCACCGCGACGATCCCTCCCGCGAGATCTTTATCGGTCCGCCCATCCAGAGCCGTACCAATCACGAATGGGTGATCACCGTCAGCCGTCGTTTCAATGGTCCTCGCGGCGAATTTGCCGGCGTAGTGGCGGTCACCCTGGGGGTGGAAAACTTCCTGCGCCTGTTTGGCAAGATCGACGTCGGGCAGGAGGGCGCTATCGGCTTGTCCTACACCGACGGTACGCTGCTGGTTCGTTATCCTTTTCGCGAACAGGACATGGGGCGCAACTTTTCCAGGTCACCCATCTTCGCCAAGTACCTCGTCGATCGATCAGTCGGCACCGCGTCGTTTACCTCCAGCCTGGACGGTGTGGAGCGGCTATACGCCTTTCGCAAGAGTGATCAGTTGCCGCTGGTCACGACCGTGGCACTCGGCAAGCACGAAGTTCTCGCCGCGTGGCGAACGGAGGCATTGCTGTCCGCGGTGGTGGTGACGGGGCTGCTGGGACTGACCGGTCTCATCGGTTGGTTCCTGATCCTGGATATCCGTCGGCGTACCCGGGCCGAGGATCAGTTGCGCGGGGCCCAGCAGCAGTTGCTCTCATCGAATCGGCAACTTGAGCTGATTGCGATGAAGGATGCCCTTACCGGTCTGGCCAATCGGCGCTGCTTCGATGAGAGCCTTGCCATGGAAGTCCGGCGAGCACAGCGTGAGGGGACGACGCTGGCATTGCTCATGATTGATATCGACTACTTCAAGCGCTTCAACGACTCGCTCGGGCATGTGGCTGGAGACGCCTGCCTGCAGACGGTTGGCAGGATTTTCGAGGCGTGCGTAAGGCGACCGTCCGATCTGGTGGCACGTTATGGCGGAGAGGAGATCGGCATCATCATGCCTGACACCGACAGTGACGGTGCCGCGGCGGTGGCGCAACTTATCCTTGACCGTTTGCAGCATGAGAATATAACGCACCACTCCAGCCCGTTCGGACGGCTGACGGTGAGCATCGGGATTGCTGCTGGCGCGGGTTCCCAGCTGGACCCTCTGCAAGGCTTGATCGAGGTGGCAGACCAGGCTCTGTATAACGCCAAGGCGCTGGGGCGTAACCGGTTTGTGAGGGGGGGAGGGTGACAGGTTAAGCGGGCGTCAGGCCGTTGCTCCCGTAGGAGCTACCGTAGGCTGCGATCTTTTGATCTGGCTTTTAAAAGATCGCAGCCTCGTTGCACTTGGCAGCTCAGGTTTTGCGGGTGTATGTCGGGTTTGCGGCGCGACACACATCTGTAGGAGCCGGCTTGCTGGCGATGCGAGGGTGAAGCTGATGCCGTCTTCGCTGGCAAGCCAGCTCCTACAGGTTTTGCGGATGTATGTCGGGTTTGCGGCGCGACACACATCTGTAGGAGCCGGCTTGCTGGCGATGCGATGGTGAAGCTGCTGCCGCCATCGCTGGCAAGCCAGCTCCTACAGGTTTTGCGGGTGTATGTCGGGTTTGCGGTGCGACACACATCTGTAGGAGCCGGCTTGCTGGCGATGCGAGGGTGAAGCTGCTGCCGCCATCGCTGCGATACGGCGACCGACAAGCCAGCTCGAATCAAAGCTGGTATTGGCAAATCAGAAGCTGTATTTGGCCGTCAGCATGTAGTTTCTCGGATTGCCGTAGGTATCGGTGGAGCCCCAGGTCACGTCGTAGCCAATGGCCGAGTAATACGTGCGGTCAAAGATGTTGTTGGCATTGAGTTGCAGGTCAAGGTGCTTGTTGACCTCATAACCGGCCATCAGGTCAGTCACCGCATAGCTGCCTTGTTCAATGCGATAGCTGCCATCGGTGAGCGCCACATCGTTGTACATACGGCTCTGCCAGTAAAGGTTGCCACCGACGCGAAGCTTCTCGAGCGGGCCTTGCAGGCGGTAGACGGTCGAGAGTTTGAACAGATTCTCAGGTTGGTCCGGAGTGAAGCGCTGGTTGTTGTTCGCCGGATCCGAATCCTTCTTGTAGCGGGCACGGGTATAGGTGTAGCCGGCTCCCACTTGCCAGTTCGGGGACAGGGCACCCTGCAATTCCAGATCAAGCCCTTGGCTGCGTACCAGGCCGGAGGATTCATAACAGGTCATTTCCGGGCAGCCCGCCTGATTGTCGACGACGCTGGCGCGGTTCTTCTGATCAATCTGGAACACGGCCAGGCTGGCGTTCAGGGCACCGTCGAAGTACTCGCCCTTGATGCCGAGTTCGTAGTTTTCACCCACGATAGGGTCAAGCACCTTGCCGGAAATGTCCTTTGAGGTCTGCGGGGTGAAGATGTCGGTATAACTGGCGTAGACCGAGTAGTTGTCATTGAGTCGATAGATCAGACCCGCGTAGCGCGTGACGTTGCGGGTGACTTTGTAGTCGCCTTCGCCCGTCCGGTTGTCATAGTCATACCAGTCCAGTCGCCCCCCGAGGATCAAGGTCAGCGGGTCGGCAAGGCTCAGCCGCGTGGTCAGGTAGACGCCGTCCTGGCTGGTGACTTCGTGGCTGTCGCCGCTATGCACGAAATCCGGTTTAGGCGCGCCAATGGGCCACGACAGCGCATAGGGACTGTATTCGCGGGTTTGCAGATTGACTTCGCGTCTGCTCGCACCCACCACCAGTTCATGGGTACGACCGAAGGCTTCGAAGGGGCCGCTGGCGAACCCGTCGAACGCCGTCTGGTCTTCTTCGGGTTTCGATTGGTAGGCCGTGGTCGCGAGCGAGCCGGAGTAGCGCGACAGATAAGTGCCGGAGAACACGGCGTCCTGCCAGGATTTGGTAGCCGCCAGGTTCAGGCCCCAGCCATTGTCGAAGCGATGTTTGACTTCACCGTACAGGGTGTTGATTTCCTGTTTCTTGTTTTCCCAATCGGTGCCCGGGTAGGTGGAGCGTGGCAAATCCAGATGGTGGCCGTCAGTACCGATAGGAAGGCCGCCCCAGAAGAAGTTGGTCTGGTCTTCCTGACGGGAAAAGCTCAGGGTCGCGGTGGTGTCTTCGCTCAGGTCGGCCTCACCGATCGCATAGAACAAACCGTGATTGGATTCTTCCTTGTCGCGAAAACTGTTCGCATCCTGATAGGTGCCTACCACGCGACCACGCAGAGTGCCGTTTTCGTTCAGCGGGCCCGAAGCGTCAATCTGTCCACGATAGTCATCCCAACTGCCAGCCGCGCCGGTCAAGGTTACTTGCGGGGTCGCGGTCGGGCGTTTGCGCACCATGTTGATGGCCGCCGATGGATTGCCGCTGCCGGTGACCAGGCCTGTCGCGCCACGAATGATCTCGACCCGGTCGAACATCGCCAGGTTTGGCTGCACACCGACGTTCCATCCGGTGTACGAACTGGGCAGGCCGTCGTACATGATGTTGTCGATGTCGAAACCGCGCGAACTGTAGGTCTGTCGGCCAGGGCCACTCGACTGATTGAGGAACAGCCCCGGAGTTGCCTTGACGACATCGTTGACGCTGGTCATCGCCTGATCGTCCATGCGCTGGCGTGTGATCACTGTCACTGCCTGTGGGGTTTCTCGCATGGACAGCGGCAGCTTGGTAGCGGTCGACATTTCACCCGTGGTGTAAGAGCCCGTGCCCTCGGTGGTTTGACCCAACTGGTCGGCGCTGACGTTCACTGCGCCAAGCGTCAAGACATGCTGATCGCTGGATGGCTCATCGGATGCTGCAGTGGTGGTCGCTTCTTGTGCGACTACAAAAGGCGAGGCGCTTGCCAGGGCGACGGCAACGGCGAGAGGGCGGGGCCAAAAAAGTTGCACGCAGAATTCTCCTTACAAAAGGGATTGCAGTTCGTTGAGCAGGAAGTGGAATTTCAGCAGCGGCGGGTGAGCCGTTTTGCGCTACAAGGCGGAGGTGGGGCTTGCACAAAAGCTGATGAGATTACTTGTGATAATCATTCTCAATAGTGTGCCAGATTGGATCCTTGGAAAAAAGCCCTGCTTACCAATTGGTTAACGAAATTTTCACATTCGCAGGGTTTGTTGCAGGGGAGCGGCGAGGTCCAACACGTTATCTACAGGGGCGTGCGTCCTCATCTGTAGGAACTGCCGGAGGCTGCGATCTTTTGATCTGGCTTTTTAAAAGATCGCAGCCTCGTTGCACTCGACAGCTCCTACAGGAGGGAATGCGTATTCACCTGTAGACGGGAAAGTACGCGAGGGGAAAGAGGACCGGGAAAGCGGGAAAGAGGGGGAAAGGGCACGGATTTATTTTCCCGCTAGCCTAGCGGCGTTTCATGCAGGTAGATCCATTGGGCGTTGTGGTGATGCATGCCAATGATCGCCACCGAAACCCGTGAGCTTTCGTGCTGGCCGAGGCGATGGGTTTCCTTGTAGCGAATCGCCACGCTGTTGCCTTCCTGCCAGACCGTCTGCAGCTCGCTGATGACGATCTCCAGGCCTGGCTTGGCGCCAACTGCACCTTTGAACATCTGCTCGACCGTCGCCCGGCTGACAATGTCGGCCGAGGTGGTGACCATGGTGAAGTGCTCGGCAAAGGCCGATATCAGTGGTTCCAGCGTGGCCTGGCCCTTACCGTTTGCGTCGGTGAACAGGGTGTGGATCAGCTCGTGCACGTGATGAATGCTGTGGTGCGCCTGTTCAACTATTTTGTTGTGCATGACAGTCCTTTTTTAGTGTTCAACTGACTCAGTTGAAAGAGTGGGCACAGGCCCAGCAGCGCGGCGACGGCAAAGGTCATGTGGTAGGCCTGGGTGGTATCGAAATGCTTCGAGAGCAGGTTGAAAACCATCAGGAAGAAGGCAGCGCCGATGCTGAATGACATCTGTCGGTTGATGTTCCAGATGACACTGGCCTTGTGGGTGTCAAAGCCCTCGAAGTCCATCAGCGACGTGGTTTGTGCTGTGTTGGCACCGATGCCGCCGCCGATCCCCATCAAGCTGTAGGCGATGACGATCACCAGAGAGTCTGCGGAATCGTTCACCAGTAACAGGGTGGCAATGCCGGCACTGTGCAAGAGCATGCCGAGGGCAAACAGCCGCTTGGCGCCCATCCGGTTATAGACCCGGCCACAGATCAGCATCGCGATGAATGCGCCGAAGGCGTAGAGGATCATGAACATCCCTGTCAGTCGGGCGCTGAAGTGCAGGGTGTTTTGCAGGAAGAAGATGCTCATAAGGTTGACCCCCGTGAACACACCGGGAATCGCGTAATAGATAAAGATGGAGGTGCTGAGTTTTTTGCTTTTGAGCAGGCTCAGTTCAATGATCGGATTTTTGCAGTTGCGGTAGTGCAACCCGTACAGCACGACGAACGTAAAGCCTGCCATGACGAAGAGGGCGGCCAACCATGCCGCAGCGTCACCGCCGTACAACGACAAGCCCATCAGCAGGCTGCCGAGCGCGGCGCTGACCAGTAGCAAGCCCTTGATGTCGGGTCTGGGCAAAGTCGTTGGTCGCGCTTCGTTGATCCAGAACCATGACAGCCATGCCGCGATCAGTGAGAACGGGATATTGCTGTAGAACACCCAGCGCCAGGAGCTGCTGTCGACGATGATGCCGCCGATGGTCGGTGAAATGGCGGGCGCAATCAGGGCAACGGCCATGACCAACGTGGATATTTTCGCCCGCTGCTCGCCCTTGAACAGGTTGAACGTCAGTGCCTGTCCGACAGGAATCAACAGGCCGCCGCCAATCCCCTGGACGAAGCGCCAGATCACCAGCTCGATGAAACTGTTGGCCAGCCCACACATCCACACCGAGGCGGTAAACACGATCATCGAGACGGTGAGGATTTCCCGACTGCCACAACGACCGGCCAACCAGGTGCTGACCGGAATGATCAGTGTCAGCCCCAGAATATAAGCATTAGCCACCCAGGCAACGTCTGAAGTACTGACGTGCAGCGCTGCCGATATACTCGGTAATGCGACCGCTGACATAAAGATGTTAGTGCAGTCTATAAAAAAGCCGATCAGAAATATCAGTGCAACTTTGTAGCGGTAGGTCATGTTGTTTCCCCTTTGCCGCAAAGCATAGGGTCGGTGGACTTGAACTGTCGATGCGATTATCCTTGAAACAATGTTTGACGGGATTTGACAGTGAGCCCATATTTCCATGCACACTCATCTTAATCGGGTCCAGACATTCCTGGCCGTGGTCGATTTTGGTTCTTACACCAAGGCCGCCAATTACCTGAACATCAGCAAGGCCATGGCCAGCCTGCACGTCAAGGCGCTGGAGGACGTGCTGTCAGCGACCTTGCTAATTAGAAATACCCGAAATATATCCCTCACGGAAATCGGTCAGGACTTTTATGAAGAATTCAAAGGCATTGTTGCAGACATCGATAATGCCTTCGATAACGTATTGAAAGGGCATGATCGGGTGTCCGGCAAGTTACGCTTCAGTTCCACCAGTGAATACGGCGAGGCCTATATTCTTCCGTTGATGCCGCAGTTTATAGAGCGCTACCCGGAAATAAAAATCTGCTATAACTTCAACTCGTCACTCAATGATCTGGTGGCGGAAAAATTGGACCTGGTCATCCGTCTGGGCAATTTGGCGGACTCGGCTTTCAAGAGCCGTAAACTGGCCGATTATGAAGTTGTCATGGTGGCTACCGAGGCGTTTCTTGCCCGTCACCCGGTGCAGAATCCTCAGGACCTGAACTCGGTGCCGTGGATCGCCAACAGCAACCTGCAGGCACCGACCCAGTGGACACTGCGCCATCCGCACTTGGGGACTGTCGAGATCAACGGGGTTAATCAGTTTGAATCCAACTCTTCCACGGCCATCCGTTCCATGACCTTGTCGTCCCTGGGTGTCTCGGTGCTGCCCGCTTGGGTGGTCAAGGATGACATCGCCAGCAAGCGGCTGATCCGTTTGCTGCCCGACTATTCGTTGCCCTCGCAGTCAGTCAACGTGGTATTCCCCAATAGCCCGCATTTGCCCCATAAATCGAGGGCGTTCATTGATTTCCTGTTGCTGCATCTGTCGCAGTAAAGCACCCGATAAAAGCCGCTGAATCGAGAGATTCAGCGGCTTTCGTTTACCCGAAACCCGCTTGCTGCGGGCTGAGATCGCCATCGCCGGCAAGCCGGGCTCCTACAGGTTTTGCGTCAACCCGAATTCCGAACGACGCGCCTCGATCCGTAGGAACCGCAGGTTGCGATCTTTGATCTGGCTTTGAAGATTCAAAAGTAATATCCAATATTGACGTTCGTCCGGTAGTACCACTCATTACTGCCCACCGAACTGGTATTGGTAAACCCCGTGCCATTCTCTGCGCCGCCATAGGGGTTGGCGTTTTTCGCCCAGGTGAAATCGACCCACGCCATGATCGGCATCGCCAGGAACTGTGCGCCCACGGTGTACATTTGCGAGTCGTCCCAGCCGCTCTCGTCTTTCATCATGCGGCTGTAGTCGTTGTACAGTTTGATCTTCTTCAAGGGCCCCAGTTTCGGCGTCGGGATGTCGTAGGCGACGTTCAGCGAAGCGATGGTGGCCTTGGCGGCAATCAGGTAGGCCGGCGTCAGGCCGTTGCTGCCCATCAGTATTGAATTGTCGCTGACGCCTGCCGGGTTTTTCGGGTCGTATTCGTAGCGAATGCCCTGGCTGCTGACGGTCCACTGGCCGGCGTTGATGATGGCGTGGATGCCGCCGGCCCAGTAGTCACCGTCGTCCCTGGTGGTGGCGTTGTAGAGCTGGGCGGTGGCCAGCGATGCGCCGAGTTCGGTCTTCCAGCCATCGTTGACAAAGGTTCGCGCTAAGCGGGCGTTGAGCTGGTTGTGTTTCTCGTTGTCCTGGCGCGACTGGGTGAAGGGGATGGCATTGTCCTTTAAGTCGGCATAGCGCCCGACTTCCGGCGAGTAGCGGATGTCGGACGGTAACATGCGCGGGAAGTAGCCTAGTTGCAGGTCCCAGTCCTTGTCCTTGTAGCTGTACTTCAAACCGGTGCCGGCGCTGACGCCGTAACCCATGAAGAACGGCAGGTGATAGCTCCAGCCGAATTGCGGATAAGGTTCCAGCCCGAACGGTTTGAACGGTGCGCCCACTTGCAGATTGGAATTGCTGTTGAGTCGATAGCCGACGAAGCCGCGATCGATGGAGCGTTTGCCATCGTCCTGGAACCAGTAGCCGACATCGCTGTAGAGGTTCTTGTGAGTCGCTTGCACATCGATGCGGAAGGTGTCGAACAGAAACCGCCCGTTGTTTTCGGTGGTGTCCCAATGCTCGTCGCGGTAGTTGGTGCGCAAGGCGCCGCCGATGTCCAGGCTGCTCTGGCCGTCATCGCTGCGCCAGGCGATATGCGGAAACGGCTTCTTACCGGTGGTCGAGGTCACGGGGGCGGCAGGGCCGGGTTCGCCGGCGAAACTGACGCAACTGCTGATGATCAGTCCCAGGCCTATAACGTACTTCTTCATGCTGACTCCCCTGCGATGTTGAGCACTGCAAAGTGACCGGCAACACTTTCCCGCTCGCCTTAAAGTGGCAATAAAGGGAAGGCTCATGTGTTGCTCTTATGCAGTGTGTTTTTTTGTTTGGGCTGTTTAGTAGGTAATACGGTGTCTGACCTATGAACCTGACAGGGATAGAGCAGAAACCATGCCAGTACCGGCCTGGATCGTTGCTTAGTAAAAAATCCAGGTAAAACAATTGTTTATATGGGAAACGCGTTTTTATGTATTGCATGCGAAACAGCGCGTTCAGGGGGTAACCAAACTGCACGTTAGTTGTGCGGCGATTACTTTCCGCGCATTAAAAAGGCCGACTAAAAAGCCGGCCTGTTCAAGGGATGAAATAACGCAAAGTGACTACAGGTCGAGTACCAGTCGCCGGCTCTTGCACCCCGATACACAGACCATCATGGATTTGTTCGCGGCACGTTCGGCTTTGGTCAGCACGCCGTCACGGTGGTCGACATCACCTTCCAGGACGCGTGTTTCACACGAACCGCACACCCCCTCGCGACAGCTGTGCTCGATGTCACAACCGGCCTCGAGCAGCACGTCGAGCAAGCTCAGACCCGGCTCGATGGACAACGTCTTGCCGGACTTTTTCAGCTCCACGCTGTAACTGCTCTGTGCGTCTTCGGACGGCGGCAGTTCAGCCGCGGCAAATCGCTCGATGTGTGCATGGGGATAGCCGAGGCCTTCGCAGGTGCTTTCGAACGCGTCGAGCATCGGCGTCGGACCGCAGCAATAAAAATGCGTGTCGTCGGGCTGGCCAGCCAGGTAGGCGCTGAGGTCTGGCGGCATGCCTTTTTCGTCGTTGAAGTGGTAGACCACCTTGGCGCTCAAGCCGCTGAGTTCTTCCACCAGTGCGGCTTCCTGGCGCGAACGGGCGCAGTAGATCAGCTCGGCGGATTTTCCCAGGGCCAGTAGCTGGCGGAACATGCAGTAGATCGGCGTGATACCGATACCACCGGCCACCAGCACGCTGTGCCTGGCGCTCAGGTCGAGCTGGAAGTTGTTGCGCGGCGACGAGATCGGCAGTTGCATGCCGACCCGCAATTGCCCGTGCACATATTCCGAACCGCCACGGCTGTTGCGATCACGCAGTATGCCGACCACGTAGCGGCCACGGTCGCTCGGCGAGTTGAGCAACGAGTAGCTGCGCACCAGGCCGTTGGGCAGGTGCAAGTCGATATGCGAGCCGGCTTCGAACGGGGCGAACACGGTGTCGCCGTAGGGCCGCAACTCGACGCTGATGATGCCTTCGGCTTCGTAGCGCAAGGTGTGCACGAGCGCGGTGATAGGGGAGGAATGGGACATCGGTCACCTCTTTTCGACAGTTCGCAAATCGACACACACGCCGGCCTGAACTCGATGCACGATCAGGTTCATGGCAACTGCTTCGCGTCGATCAGCTCAAGCTGAGCCTTGGCAGCGTTTTTCAGGTAGCGACGCAGGCGCACCACACCGAGGTCATGCTGGTAGAGGTTCTCCCGCTGGTTGGCGTCCGGTTCCATGAATTCGAGCAGCACCCGATCCTGTTCCAGCACCGCCCAGTGGCGGGCTTCCAGACGGTTTTTGTAGAGGAAGCGCCAGGTGTCGCGCTGCCAGCCGGTCAGTGGCCGGCAACGCCAGTGGAACACTGCCGACAAGGAGGTGCTGCTCGGCGTGTAGCTACCGATGATGGTGAAGTTGCCGCCCGGGCCGCCGGTTTTCGGGTAAGGGATTTCCAGGCGCAGCCAGTGGCAGCTGTCGTCCATGAATTCGGTCCAGTCGAAGTTCACCCCGCGCTGGCCTTCTTTCTCGAAGAAGAAACCCTTGTCGGTGTCACGGGTGACGAATTTGGCGGTGGCTTCGCCTTCACTCATGGAGTGCGACATCTTGTGCAGGTAAGTGCCGTGCATCGGGTCCATGACGTTGTCGATGACATAGCGGTAGTCGCCTTGCCACTCGGCGTAGCACAGGAAGCTGCTCCACTCCGGGGAGCTCAGTTGCTCGGGCAGCACCAGTTCCGGCGGATTTTCAACGTGCGGTTCGACGGCGTTGTAGAGAAAGATTGCGCCGGCGGCTTCACGGGTGTGGAACATGCGGGTCGGGCGGCTGCCTTCGAGTTTGCATCCGGGGCTGCCGGGGACCTTGGTGACGGTGCCATCGCAGCGCACTTCGACGCCGTGGTAAGGGCACTGCAGGCGGTCGCCCAGCACCGGTCCCTGGGACAACGGCGCGCCGCGATGCGGGCAGTGGTCTTCGAGGGCATGCACGCTGCCGTCATTGTCGCGCCACAGGGCGATCTTGTAGCCCAGTCGACGGATCGACACCGGCTTCTCGCCCAGTTGGTCAGACGGCAGGACGGGGAACCAGAGGTTCTTCAAGCCGTTTGCCAGGAGGTGTTCTACAGGATCGACGGTTGTGTTCATGTTCATTTTTTATTTACCTCCGGCGGGTCATTCGCCCAGCCGAGCCATCAGGGTTTTATAGGCGTCTGGTGTCCACTCACCGGTGGTCAGCGGGCAGGGCGGCCCGGCCAGGTTCAGGTGCGCGAGCAGCTCGGGCAACTCGGTCACGCCGTTGCCGAAGGCGCGTTCGATGGAATCGCCGAGCAGATCCTCGAACTGGGTATTGGGGCGTTTACGGGCCTGATGCGGCTCCAGGCAGGGTTCGGTATTGCGCATCTCAAGGACCTCCATTGCGTACCCGTTCGCGGATCATTTCGCGCACGGGAATAAAGTCATACGAGGGCATCGGCAAGTTTTCACCGAGGCCCGTGTCACGTTCAGGCCGCGTTCGGTGTCGGCACTGTCCAGGCGTCATAGCCGTAAACCCAATCGGCGTTGCCACCGTCTTTGAGCCATTGATTGCCACGCGAGCCGATCTGGATCTGGCTGGTGCGTTGCAGTCTCGCCTGCTGGTAAGCCTGCAGAGCATCAGCAATCCGAGCCTTACTGTTCAGCCCCTGCAGATGGCGCGCGAGCACCACGGCATCTTCGATTGCCTGGCCGGCACCTTGAGCCATGAACGGCATCATCGGATGGCAAGCATCGCCCAACAGGGTCATCGAACCTTTGGACCAGAACGGCAACGGATCGCGTTCATACAGCGCGGTCTTTAGCACGTCGCTGCAGGCATCGAGCAAGGCACGGGCATCCGGATGGAAGTCCCGATAGTGGCTACGCAATTCATCGGCATCCCCGGCGCTGGTCCAGGACTCTTCATGCCAGCTGTCCTGTGCGGTGGTGGCGAAGATGAAAATGTCCCGGCCTTGATTCAGCGGAAAGGTCACGATCTGGCTTTGCGGGGTCGGCCCCCACCATTTGGTGAACGCCTGAATGTTGGGCACATGCGCGACGCTGTCGGCCGGCACGACGGCGCGGTAGGCGACCACTCCGGTAAAACGTGGTTGCTCATCACCGAACAACGCATTGCGCACCACCGAATGAATGCCGTCAGCGCCGATCAACAGATCGGTGAGGTGGCGGCTGCCATCCTTGAAGTGCAATTCGATACCGTCGGCGGTTTGCAACACGCGCTCGGCGCGCTTGGCAAACTGCACTTGTTCTTGCGGGAAGACATTGGCCAGTGCGGCCAACAGGTCGGCGCGGTGGATGGTCAGTTGCGGCGCGCCGTATTTCTGTTCGGCGGCATCGGACATTTCCAGGCGCGAGGTTTCCACGCCGCTGTCCCACATCCGGCTGATCCGGTGAGTGGGACGAGCAGCGGGAATACGCACTGCTGGGCCGACACCCAACCCATCCAGGGCATGCACGGCGTTAGGTGTCAGGTTGATGTCGGCTCCGACCCGCAAAAAGGCTTTGGACTGTTCGAACACGGTGACGTTATGGCCGACACGGTGCAGGGCAATGGCGGCGGTCAGTCCACCGATCCCGGCGCCGGCAATGGCGATATTCAGCGAAGACATGTACGACTCCTGCTCAGGACTTGGGTTTGTCGGTGAGGAACTTGCCCTTCGGCGCCTCGACGTTTTGCTGGCGGCGGGTATTGCCGTCGATGCCGCCGGCAATCGCCCATTCGGCGAAGACGGTCGGCCCGGGTTCGAAGGTGCGTGGCTGCCATTCGCCGGTCAGTTGGTCTTCGTCGGCGTAGTACTCGACCAGCGCGCCGGCCGGGTTCTTGAAGTACCAGAAGAACGCCGACGACACCGGGTGGCGCCCCGGGCCGATTTCCGTGGCCCAGCCGCTGCGGGAAATGTGCATGCCGCCACCGAACACTTCGTGCACATCGCGCACGGTGAAGGCGACGTGGTTGAGGCCGGCGCGCGGGGCGGGCAGTTGCAGCATGAACAGGTCGTGGTGACCGCCTTCTTCAGCGGTGCGCAGGAACGCGCCGCGATCCGGGTAGCGATCCGAGGCCTGGAAGCCGAAGCGCTCGTGATAGAAGGCTTCGCAGGCGTTGACGTCCTTGACGAAAAACACCACGTGCCCGACTTCGATCGGCGTGGCGCGGTCGTAGATCGGCGCAGCCTTGTTGATCCGGCCCTTGGTTTGCCAGGTGTTGTGGCCGCTGCACTCGATGTCCAGTTCGCGCTTGCGGGTCACTTGCAGACGGATCGCCAGGCCATTAGGGTCGGTGCAGCCGATACGGCCGTTGGCTTCGATGAAGCCCGGGTCGTTGGCGATGCGCTCGCTGTAGAGCTTGAGGTCGGCGTCGCTTTCGACGCCCCAGACCACTTCGCGCACGGTCGAACCGGGTTCGATGGCCGGCGGCAGGCCAGCCTTGTCGATGTCGGCGAGCACCACGCGGCAACCGTTGAGGGTTTCGAAGATCACCTCGTCAGCTTGCTCGCTGACTTTGCTCAGGCCCCAGTCACTGAAGAACCGTGCGCTGGTCTCCAGGTCTTCGACACCGTAGGTGACTTCATCAATGCCTAAAACGCTCATAACCCCACCTCACGTTGCACACCGGCCCAGGCCAGTGGCTGTTCATTCATGCCCCAATAAAGGCTTTTCTGTTCCATGTACTGCAGGATGCCCAGGCGTCCTTTTTCACGGCCCAGGCCGCTGTCGCGCCAGCCGCCGAACGGGGTGGAAATCGAGAACTGCTTGTAGGTGTTGATCCACACCGTACCGGCCTGGATTTTTCGACCCAGGGCCCAGGCGCGCTTGTAGTCGCGGGTCCAGATGCCGGCGGCGAGGGCGTACAGGCTGTCGTTGGCCTGCTCGAGCAATTGCGCTTCGTCGTCGAACGGCATGGCCACCAGCACCGGGCCGAAGATTTCTTCCTGGCACACCTGCTGGCTGTTGTTCAGACCTTCGAGGATGGTCGGCGGATAGTAGTAACCCTGATCAAAAACACCGCCGCTCGGACGCTGGCCTCCGAGCAGCAGGCGTCCGCCTTCAGCCAGCCCGAGTGCCACATAACGTTCCACAGATTCACGGTGAGCGGCGCTGATCAGCGGGCCCATTTGCGTGCGCTCGTCCACCGGATCACCGATCCGCAGCTCGGCCGCCGCCGCCACCAGCCGCGCCATGAACGGCTCGTACAGCGCGCGGGCGACGAACAGTCGCGAACCGGCGATGCAGGCTTCTCCCGAAGAACTGAAGATGCCGTACAACACACCGGCCACCGCGTGGTCGAGGTCGGCGTCTTCCAGGACGATGGTCGGCGATTTGCCGCCCAGTTCCAGGGACACTGGCATCATCTTGTCGGCAGCGATGTGGGCAATGTGCTTGCCGGTCCTGGTGCCGCCGGTGAACGACACGCGCTTGACCAGCGGGTGACGAGTCAGCGCATCGCCAAGCAGCGAACCCTTGCCAGGCAACACGCTGAGCAGGCCTTTGGGCAACCCGGCGTCTTCGCAGATGCGCGCCAGCTGCAAGGCCATCAGCGGAGTGATTTCCGCCGGCTTGATCACCACCGCGTTGCCGGCCGCCAGCGCCGGGGCGACTTTCTGCGCTTCGCTGGCAATCGGTGAGTTCCACGGCGTGATCGCGGCGATCACGCCCATCGGATCAAAGACGCTCATGCTGACGAAGTCACCCCGGGACGGCGTGATGGTTTCCTCGAGGGTCTCACAGGCCGCAGCGAAGAACTGGAAGGTGCCGGCCGCGCTGGCCACCAGGGCCCGGGTTTCGTTGATCGGCTTGCCGTTGTCCTGGCGCTGCAACTGCGCCAGTTCTTCGCTGCGCTCACGGATCAGCTCGGCGATGCGATAGAGCACGCTGGCGCGTTCATGGGGTTTGCGCTGCGCCCAGCCGCTGTGCAGAAACGCCTGGTGGGCGCCTTGCACGGCGTCTTCCACGTCTTCGACACTGGCGGCGTTGAGCCAGGCCACGGCTTCGCCGGTGGCCGGGTAGCAGGTGGCGTAACGCTCACCGCGCCCCAGTCGCCACTGGCCGGCAATGCAGATCGGTAAAGTCTGTTCGAGAGTCATCGCAGTTTCCTAGATCGAAATCGCGTGGGCGTGGTTGCCCAAGGCGCGGACGACGCTGTAGACGGTCAACGCCGAGGTCTTTGGGTTGGCCAGCAGCGGTTTGCCACGCAGGCTCAGTTCGAACCCGCCAAAGGCGCCACGGGCTTCGAAGTGATGCACGTTCTCCTCGCTGAGCGGGTCGGCGATCAGGGTCACATGGGTGCGATCCAGGCCGAGCCCGGCCAGCGACAAGGTCGCGGCGACGTTGGCGTTTTTCGGGTAGAGGCGGGCCGCTTCGCGGGCGCTGCCCTGGAAAATCACCGTGGCTTCGGTGAGGCTGTCCAGGTCGAATGCCTGCTCCGCCGGGGTGTTTTTCCAGGCGCGCGCCGGTTTGCGTCCGGTGTAGTCGACCGAATCCAGGCCGCCGACCTTGGCCGCCGACAAGGCGTCGATGCCGCCGATGGCGCCGGGCAGCAATTCGATGCGGGTCTGACCGCGTTCGGCGGCCGCTTCCAGGCGTTCCACCAGGCCCACTTCGGACAGCGCGCCGACCGAGACGATCAGGCAGGCAATGCCCCGCTCCAGGGCCGGCAACACGTGTTCTTCGATGGCCTTGTGGCCGGCGCACTCGACCAGCAAGTCGGGGCGCGCGTCGGCCGGCAAGGCCGTGAGCACCTGCGGCGGTTGTTTGAAACTGGCCAGCCGCTGGCGTACCAGCTCTTCGGAACCGGCCGAGGCGATGACGTAGTCGACGCACAACTGCGGGTCTTTCTCCAGCAGTTCGAGTACGCCGACGCCAATGGCGCCGCAGCCGATCATGGTGATATGCAACATGGCGAAGTCCTCAGGCCGTGGCTTTCTGCGCTTTGGTTTCGCTGTTGGGCGGACCGGCGAACTGGGTGGCAAAACTGCCGACGCTGAGCATGTCCACTTCCAGCAGGAACGGGCCGGGTTGCGCCAGCGCACCGTCGACGACCTTGCCGAAATCCTTGAGGTCGGTGACCAGCCCATGGCGCAGGTTCAGCGATTCGGCCAGCTTGGAATAATCCGGGGTGTGCAGGTCGACGTAGCAATGGCGACTGCCGTACACCGCGTCCTGGATGTTGCGGATCACCCCGTAGCGCTGGTCGTTCATCAGCAGGATCACCACGTTGGCGTTCTCTTGCACCAGCGTCGCCAGTTCGCCGAGGTTGAGGATGAAACCGCCGTCACCGGCCAGGGCGAACACCTTGCGCTCAGGCGCGGTTTCCGCTGCCGCCACGGCCGCGCCGATGCCCATCGACAGACCCTGGCCAATGCCGCCACCCAATGCATGCACGCCAGCGCGTGGGTGGTACAACGTCAGCAGGCGGTTGCCCCAGATGCTGTTGGACAGCGTGACGTCGCGCACCCAGGAGAAGTTGCGTCCGGTGAGCGCTTGCAGCTGTTCGACCATGGCCGAGTACGGGCCGAGGTCGGCGATCAGTTGCGTGCGGGATTTTTCACGCACTTGCTTGAGCTCGGCGAGGAAGGTCGGGTCGATCTGCAGGCGACCTTCCAGGCGATCGGCCAGGCCTTCGAGCGCCAGCGCCGAATCACCGCAGATGAACAGCTCGCTGTTGTAGCTGCGCCCTTCGATGGCCGGGTTGGCGTCGATGCGCAGGGTATTGCGTGGCAGCTTCAGCGCGTACTTGAACGTCTCGTTGCTGCGCAGGCGTGAACCAGCGATCAGCAGGGCGTCGCAGCTTTGCAGGAACTGCTCGACCAGTTTGTTTTGCGAGAATGCACCGAGGCAGCGTTCGTCATCTTCATTGACCACACCGCGACCCTGGGTCGAGGTGATCACGCCGACGCCCATGTCCAGCAGGCGCTTGACCTGCGGGCCGGCATGCCGCGCGCCGCCGCCGAGCCACAACAGCGGGCGGGTGGCCGTGGCCAGGCGCTCGGCCACCAGGTCCAGCGCTTCCGGTGCAGGCACGGCCACCGGAATCGGCAACGGCGACAGGTCGGTGGGCATCGGGATGAAGGTCGACTGGATGTCGATCGGGATTTCCACGCTCACCGGGCCGGTCGGCGCGGTCAGGGCGGTCTGCACGGCCAGCTTCATGGTGCTGAGGGCGGTTTCGACGCTGCGCACGCGGAACGCCGCCTTGGACACCGCCTTGAGCATGGTCAGCTGATCCCGGGCTTCGTGGATGTAGGCGAAGTCCTGGTCCAGGTACGGCGTTTCGATCTGCCCGGTGATGTGCAACAGCGGCGTGCCGGCGGTCAGCGCTTCGACCATCGCCCCCGCCGCGTTACCCGCCGCAGTGCCGGTGGACGTCAGGCACACACCCAGGCCACCGGTGGTGCGGGCGTAGGCGTCGGCCATGTTGGTCGCGCCGGCTTCACCGCGGGCCATGACGAAGCGGATGTTGCCGCGCACGGCGAACGCATCGAGGATCGGCATGTTGTGGATCGAGATCACTCCGAACGCGGCCTTGACCTCGCATTGCTCGAGAAACGCGGTGATGGCAGCGCCAACGGTGACAGTATTTTCATTACGCATGGCGGGACAGGCCTCCAGAAACATCGATATGGCTGCCTGTGGTGTAAGCCGACAGAGGCGAGGCCAGGAACAGGATTGCGCGGGCCGCTTCGATCGGCAGGCCCAGGCGCCCCAGGGGAATATGTTTGCGTTGTGCCAGCTGGGCGGTCCATTGGCCCCAGTCCAGCTCCCGTTCTTCGCGGGCTTCGAAACGCCGGCGCCATTGCCCGGACTCGACCAGGCCAATGAGGATGCCGTTGACCCGAATGCCATCGACGGCAAATTCGGTGGCCATCGAGCGCACCAGGTTCATCACCCCGGCGCGCGCGGCCGAGGTGGCGACCATGTGCGGTTCCGGCTGGCTGGCCAGCAGCGAGTTGACACAGACGATGGCGGCGTTGGCCTGGCTTTGCAGCTGAGCCTTGAAGGCGCGGACCGGGTTGATCACCGAGAAGAATTTCAGGTTCAGTTCTTCGGTCCAGGCGCTGTCGGTGGTGTCGGCGAAGGTCGACACGCGACCTTGTCCGGCGTTGTTGATCAGCACGCTGGCGGGTCCCAGGGCAGCAAGGCTGGCGGCGGCGAAGGCATTCACCGAGTCGGCGTCCAGGACGTTGCAGACCTGGGCGAGCAAGCGCGCCTGGGGAAAACGTTCACGCAACTGGTCTTCGGCGCTGCGCAGGCGATCTTCGTCGCGACCGCAGAAGGCCACGGCCGCGCCGGCTTCGAGCAGCAGCTCGACACAGGCCAGGCCGATGCCCGATGAGCCGCCGGTGACGATCGCGGTAATGTCCTGCAGTTGATAGAGACTCATTTCAATCCCTCATCAGGGCCGTTACGCGGTTGTGGCCGTCGTGGCCAGTCGCGCTGTTGTAGTCGAGCAACCGCGACAGTTCGTCGGCGCTGCGCCGTACCTGCAGGAGCAATTCGTTGAAGTTGACGTGGGCGATCTGCGTAGTCGGAATGGTCACCCCCAGCGCCGCGACGATCTGCCCGGATTGATCGCGCACCGGCGCGGCCACCGAGGAAATCGCCGACTCGAAGAAGCCTTCGCCGCTGACAAATCCGCGTTGGCGGTCGGCCTGGACCATGTCGAACAGCTCCATCACGGTCTTTGGCGTGCACGGTGAAAACTGTTCCAGGTGATCTTCCGGGTAGAGTTCGCGCAACTCGGCCAGCGACAGGTCTTCGAGCAGGATGCGCCCGAGCACGGTGGCGTGGGCGGGCAGGCGCGTGCCGACGTTCACCGCGCTGGAGAACACCGACGGCGGCGAGACCTTGGCCACGTAGACGATCGAGCGGCCGTCGCGCACCACCAGGTTGCTCGGGTAGTTGAGGCGGTCGCACAGGCGGGCCAGCAGCGGCTGGCCGAGCTCGGTCAGTTCCAGTGAGGCAAGGTATTCGAAGCCCAGGCGCAGCACCGACATGCCGAGGCGGTATTCGTTGCCGCTGCGGGTGACGAAGCCCATGGTTTCCAGCGTCGTCAGCAGGCGAAAGATGGTCGAGCGCGGCAGCGACAGACGCCGGGCCAGTTCCGGCGCGGTCAGCGTGCGGTTGCGCCGGCTGAATTCGCACAGCAGCAGCAGGCCGCGCTCCAGGCCCGGCACGATGTATTTGTCCTGAGCGTCCTTCAGCAGATCTGAATCGTTCATAGCGATGCACCTGTCAGGGATTCTTCGATGGCGCAGGCCAGGCGGCCCGCCACCACACTAGGTTGTTCGATGGGACTGGCGTGTCCGGCATCGTTGATAAGCTCGAAAGTGCCGCCCAGGGCCTTGGCCAGGGTCTCGCAGCTTTCGGGAACGGTGATGCCGTCGGCGTCGCCGCAATGCACTTCGCAAGGCATGGTCAGCGGTGCATGGCGCAGCAGGTCGTCACCGCACAGCAGCTCGATGGCCTGGCGATAACCCTCGGGATTGAGTCGTGCCATGTTCCATTGCACCCAGGCCTGTGCCTGAGGGCTGGCAGCGGGGGAGAGCATGTGGGCACTGCGTTGCTCGGCCATCTGTTCAATGCCCAGCTGTTCCAGGGCCTGCAGGCGTTTGTCGCGCACTTGCTGGCGCTGCACGGCGCGCGCTGGATGCCCGTAGCCCTGGGCCGGGCTGATCAACACCAGGCGGCTGATACGCTGTTGCTGCACGCCGCTGGCGAAAGCGACGGCGGTAATCGCCCCGAGGGAGTGCCCCACCAGCACGCAGCGCTGGATGCCCAGGGCGTCGAGCATCTGCAGCAGCCGTTCGGCGTAGTCCGACGCATCCGGAGCCAGGGCTCGCAGTGGCGTGGAGTCGCCGTAGCCCGGCGCGTCCCAGGCAATCACCCGGGCGTTGCGGCCCAGTTCCTGCGCCACCGCCAACCACGACGCCGAGCCCGAGCCGATCCCGTGCAACAACACAATGGCCGGCCCGCTTCCGCATTCGCGAAAGGCCTGGCGAGCACCGGCGAGCTCAAGCAGGCGCTGCGGGAAGTGCAGGGCCAGCTGCGCCTGGAGATCGGCGGTGAGCGACGGAGCGTGATGATCGATGGCGTGCGACATGGGCTTATCCGCGCTTGATCGAGGCCAGGGGGTGTTCTGGCGGGTAGGTCGGGGTCAGCGGTTTTTTCGCGCCGAGCATCACGCACATCAACGCGTCTTCATCGCCGATGTTGATCTCTTCGCGGTACACGCCGGGCGGCACGGAAATCACGTCGCGGTCGGTGAGGATGGTTTCAAATCGCTCGCCGTCCTTCTCGATCACCACCTTGAGTTTGCCGCGCAGCACGAAGAACACCTCTTCGACGTCGGTGTGCAGGTGCGGCGGGCCTTCGTGACCGGCCGGAATCACCATGGTCGAAAACGTGAAGTTCTCCGACGGGATGGTGTTCATGTCCGAGGTCACGCCGGTGCCGCCGGTGCCGATGTAGCGCATTTGCGCGCGGCGGAATTTCGGGTCGTAGTCGGCCTGGAACTTCAGGGCGTTCCAGTCGTACTTGCGGGTCTCATAACGGGCGATGCGGGTGTTCATCCAGCTTTCCAGATCACTGCCGGCGGGTTGTTCCCAGCTTTTCGGGGTTTGTTGCTGTGCTGATAAATCGGTCATGGCTGTCTCCAGATCAAGTCAAGGCATGACGAACCCGCCGTTGACCGGCAGGGTTTGTCCAGTGATGAAGCGGGCGAGGTCGGACAGCGCGAACAGCACGGCGCCGCTGACGTCCTCGGGAAGTTGTGGGCGTTGAATCGCCCGTTGATCGTTGTACAAACGGTGGCGCGCCTCGGGCACATAGGCCGTGGCTTCGACCAGCACCAGGCCGGGCGCGATGGCGTTGACCGTGATGTTGTCGGTCCCCAGTTCACGGGCCAGGCTGCGGGTCATGGCGATGATTGCGCCCTTGCTCGCGACATACGCCAGCAGGTTCGGCGCGCCCCACAGCGGGGTGTCGGACGCCAGGTTGACGATGGCGCCCTGGCCGCTGGCGCGCAGGGCCGGCAGGCACGCCTTGGTCATCAACCAGGTACCGCGCACGTTGACTTGCATCACCTGGTCCCAGGTGTCCAGGGTCAGCTCTTCGCAGGTCTTGCCACCGGAATTGGTGATCGAGGCGTTGTTCACCAGTCCGTCCAACCCTCCGAGCAAACGGGTAGTTTCGGCGATGCAGGCATCGATCGAATCCGGCTGCGCCAGGTCGACCGTGACGCCATGCACGTCCAGGCCTTCGGCGACCAGTTCGGCGGCCGATTGCTGCACGCGTTCGGCGAGGATGTCGGCGATCACCACCTGGGCACCGGCGCGGCCGATGGCCTGGGCAAAGGCGTAACCCAGTCCGCGGGCGCCACCGGTGACCAGCACGCGGCGGCCTTCGAGCAAGCGATTGAGGGTGGTCATCATTGGGTACTCAACATGGCTTTGGGCATGTAGTGCAGGACGCGTTTTTCGCTCCAGACCACCGCGCCGTAGGCGAGCACACCGATCAGCGTGAGCATGACGATGGCGACGAACACGCCTGCGGTATTGCCCTGGCCTTCGGCATCGACCAGCAGGAAGCCCAGGCCCTGGTTACCGCCGACCAGTTCACCGACGGTGACGCCGATGACGGCCAGGGTCGAAGCAATGCGCAGGCCGGAGAACAGCGCGGCCATGGCCGAGGGGAACTCCACCAGGCGGAAGATCTGCCAGCGGCTGGCGTTCATGGTCCGCACCAGGTTGATCATGTCCGGGTCCACGGTGCGGATGGCCGACAGCACGTTGATCATCACCGGGAAGAACACGATCAGGATGGCGATCAAAATCTTCGGGTAGATGGTGTAGCCCAGCCACATGACGAACAACGGGGCGAAGGCGACTTTCGGGGCGATCTGCAGCGCCAGGATGTACGGCGACAACATGGCCTCGGCGGCGGGCGAGAGGCCCAGCGACACGCCGATCACCACGCCGAGCAGGGCACCCAGGCCAAAGCCGACGATGATTTCGAAGGCGGTGATCAGGGTGTGTTGCCAAAGGCCGCCGCTGTGCCACATCACCAGGCCTTCCTGGGCCACGCGGCTCAGCTGCGGCATGACGAATTCGGGCATGCCGAGCAATCCCGGGCCCCACTGCCAGAGCACCAGGAACAGGATCAGCAGGGCGACGCTGCCGAGCATGGAATTACTGAGGTTTTTCATCGTGTCGTTACCTTGTTGTCACTGGCCGTCATTGCGCGGCTGTTTGGGTGTCGATGAACTGGTTGGTGTACAGGTCGTCGAGCTTGGGCTCCTGGGTGACGATGCCTTCGCTGACATAGAACTGGCGGACCGCTTCGAGTCGCGCCGGATCGATTCGACCCAATACGGTCTGGTTGGCGTAGACATGCTCGACGTAGAGCTTGAAGATCTTCTCCAGCGAGTCTTCCTTGCCGGCATAGGCGGGTACTGCCTTGGCAAAGGTCACGGCGGCAGCCCGTGGGTCGGCAATGATGTCGCGCATGCCCTGCAGGGTTGCCTGGACCGCGCCGCGAACGATATCGGGGTGATTCTTGATCGCGTCGTCGGAGGCGAGGATCGACTGGGCCATGCTTTCGAAAATCTGCGACTGCGGTATCAGCTTGATCTTCAACCCGGCTTCTTCGGCGTTGACCACCCAGTCCGGCACACCGGCCATCGCCTCGGCTTTGTTGGCCGAGAACAATTGCCAGACACCGGCCGGGCCGGCGGCCTGGATGTTCACATCGTTCTTGCTCAGGCCAGCTTTGCGCAGGGAGGCGAGCAGGGCGTAGTAGGTGGTGTCCGAGTAGGACATCACCGTCATGGTCTTGCCCTTGAGGTCGCTGATGGAGTTGATGTTTTGCTCGGCATTGGTGGCGATCATGGTCACGCCGCCGGCACCCAGCACCGCGACCGCGCGCACCGGAATCCCGTTGGCCCGCACCACGATCGGGGTATCACCCAGGGCACCGCCGAGCATGGCGTTACCGGCGCCGATCTGTTTTGCCACGTCCACGCCACCCTTGGCGGCGATGAACTTCATGTTCAGGTTCTGGGCGGCGTAGTAACCCTTCTGCTGCGCGATGATCCACGGAGCGAAAGCCGGCAGGTTCGGTGGCGCCGGCAACAGGTAAGTCACGTCGGTCGACTGCGCCTGGGCGGCGAAGGCCATGCCCAGGCCGAGCGTGATGGCGGTGACCTGGCTGAAGCGTTGAAACAGAGACTTGAACATGCGTACTCCTAATCGGTTGCGTGCCTGCAGGCGTGATCAATGCAGTTCGGTGTGTTCGCTGACTTGCAGCAACTCCATCAGGCGACCCACCAGCGGGCCGATCTCCGGCAGCTTGCGGCGCTCCAGCGGGTTGTCGCGAAACGGCAGGTCGATGGTGATTTCTTCGATGATGGTGCCGGGGCGGGCGCTCATGACCAGCAGCCGGTCAGACATGGCGATGCCTTCGATCAGGTCATGGGTAATGAACAGCGCGGTTTTCTTTTCATCGAACAGCATCCGCGCCATGTCCTGTTGCAGGATCATCTTGGTCTGCGCATCCAGCGCCGAGAACGGCTCGTCGAGGAACAGCACCTGCGGGTCGACGGCCAGGGTGCGGGCCAGGGCAGCGCGCTGGCGCATGCCGCCCGACAGCTGGAACGGGTAGTGGTCGGCAAAGCCTTGCAGGTGGCAACGATCGAGCAGATCTTCAGCCACGGCCTGACGCCTGGCGGCCCCCACACCTTGGATTTCCAGGCCCAGTTCGACGTTGCGGCGAATGCTGCGCCACGGCATCAACAGGTCTTTTTGCAGCATGAAGGCGACCTGGCGGACCGGGCCGGTGACCGCTTCACCGCCGACGAACACTTCGCCTTCGGAAGGGCGGTAGAGGCCGGAACCCATATTGAGGATGGTGCTCTTGCCGCAACCGGAAGGGCCGATGATCGACACCACTTCACCACGGCGGATCTTGAAATTGACCCCGCGAATGGCGAACGGCGCTTCAGGTTTTCCCTTGGCCGGGAAACATTTGCCGACATTGCGGAATTCAATCTCGGTGGGCTCCAGATCTTCCTTGGGAGCGGGTTTGTTCCATTGCGGGGCGACGGCGTACATCTCTTTCACAGCCATTGGGAAGGGTCTCTGGTCTGTTTTATAGGTGATACGGCGTTTAGTGCATGAACAATGCCAGAGATTGGAAAGGTCCTTATTTTGTTTAAAAAGCGTTCTAAATTAATGAGTTAGCTATTAATTTGAAAATTATCGACGTTTCATATATGAAACGTGGTTTCTTGTATGGCACGAAATTGCACATCGATCGTGCGAGGCTCGGGGATTTGCGAGGAGGTGGTGCTTTTTCAGGTAACGCTGAGGGTGGGTAAATGAGGAATTTGTTTTAAATGCGAAACGGACACAGGCCACTGTCGCCCTGCATCGCGCTGGGCTCTGCAAGGCGGATCGAAGTGGTGTGGCGTTTTAGAGTTTGACATCCAGGCGAATCAAATCCGGCCCTTGCTGCCGTTCGATATACGCAGCCACGCCGTCACCGATTCTCTGGAAACAAAGGTCGACGCAGTGCTCATTGAATCTCAGCTTGCGCACTTCCAGGCGATCGATGCCAATGGGAAGATGGGGGTGTCGAATGACCACACGGCGGGCTGCAGCATCAATGGTAATCCCCAGGCAGGCGTGCAGGAGCATGAACACTGAGCCAGCTGCCCAGGCCTGAGGTAAACAGGCCACCGGGTAAGCGACGGGTGTCTCACCGGGGGCGCGCTTGAATCCGCAAAACAGCTCCGGTAATCGCATGCCGAAGAAGGCAGCCGCTTCGAACATTCCGCTCAGCAATCGGACAGCGCCAGTGTGTTCGCCGTATCGACTGATACCTGCTGCACACAGGGCGACATCGTGAGGCCAGACCGATCCATTGTGATAAGACATGGGGTTGAAGCGGATGGCCCCCGTTTCCAGCGTCCTGACGCCCCAGCCATTGTAGAAGGCGTTAGTGAGAAGTTGCTGTGCAACGGCCTTGCCTCGCTCAGCCGAAGGTAAGCCGGTAAACAGCAAATGACCCACGTTTGAGGCCCTCACTTCGCAACGCTCGCCGTTTCCGTCAAGGGCGAGTGCATAAAATTGCCGATCCTTCATCCAGAAGCAGCGTTCAACCGCCTCACGTAATTTGTTTGCACAGGTTTGCCAGTGTTCCGCTGCCTGGTTATCGCCTCGGCGCCTGGCCAATGTGCTCATGCTCAAATAAGCGCGCCAAGCGTAGCCCTGCACTTCCACCAACGCGATAGGCCCTTCAGGCGAGCGACCATCCTGGTGGAAAATGGAATCGTGGCTGTCTTTCCAGCCCTGATTGGCCAAACCGGTGAGTTCCCCTCGCTGGTAAGTGATAAAACCTTCGGCATTCCTTGATGCATTGTTTTCCATCCATGACGTTGCCAGTTCAAGTGCCGGCCATAGCACCTCGATGAGCGCCAGATCTTCGGTGCGTCGTACATAGGCGCCGGCCAACATCAGGAACAAGGGCGTTGTATCGACGCCTCCGTAATAGCGAGCAAAGGGTAATTCGTTGAGTCTCGACATTTCCCCCTGCCGCGTCTCATGCATGATCTTTCCCGGTTCGGCATCACGGAATGTCGAGGTTTCGGTGGCTTGATGCGCGGCCAGGTAGGCGAGTACTCCGCGCGCCAGGGAGGGGTTAAGCCACAGGGATTGATAGGCCGTGATGATGGCGTCACGTCCGAATGGCGTGGAGTACCAGGGAACGCCGGCATACGGATAGGGGCCAGTCGGAAGGTCTGCCGTCAGTAAGGCCAGGTCGGCACGGGATTTATTGAGCCAGGCCTGGAACAAGCGGCCTGAAGCTATGATGCGCGCGCCTCGTTGTTCTTTGTTGCGCATTGCACGGCAAGCCAGAGCGGCTGCGGATCGATAGCGCTGACGCCCCGGCTGCATGATGCTTGAACCGACCTCAATATAAAGCTCATGGCTTTTATGCGGGCCTATTTCAATTTGAAAGCTGGCATTGTCGCCGTTGATGTGCGTTGGCTCGGTGCAAAAGCTGATCGCCATGCTGCGCGGCTGTTTGTCCAGGCCCTCGTAGCACACGACGACCCCTTGTCTGGATACCTGCGGCTCGGAGAGTGTGCCGCGCAAAGGCCGGCTTTGACCGCGAACCTCGAACATATCCCGGAAGTCGCCGGCGAAACGCAAATTGATCGGCAACAGACTGGGTTGATCACTGTAATTGAACAGGCTGATGCACTCGAACATGCGTTCCTCCCAAAGGAAACGCTTGCGTCCGATGTGGATAACGCCCTGTGGCGTGGTTTCTTCGCCTAACAGGGGCAGGGGATGATTGGTTAAATGAGAGATGAAGTAGACGTTGTCCTGGCTGACTGACGCGGACAGCAGGGATGGACGTTGTCCAGCGACACTCAACTGGTAGACGGAAAGGAGTCGGGTGTCGTGATGGAATAACCCTACGGCACCAGGCTCGATGTCACCGAATGCGTTGGCCACCAGGTAGGTGTTATGGTCGACCAGCACAAACAGGTTTTGAGCGCCTGGCTCATTGACGAGGGGGACTTGTTGCGGGGATTCAGGTGAACCGGATGTGATTGTCATGGGATTGGCCTGAAGGCATCGCGAGTATCAACCTGCGGTCAGTGTTCGATACAGGTCGACATACCGCTGCGCCATTACCTTGGCGGAAAAACGATTGACGAAAACGTCACGTATAGCCTGTCGATCAAGTTCAAGTACCTGACGGGTAGCGACCACAGCCTCTTGTTCGCTATTGATTATGAAGCCGGTGACGCCATGTTCAACCACTTCGGGGACGGAACCACAATTCCAGGCGATAACCGGTGTACCGCAAGCCATTGCCTCTATCATGACTAATCCGAATGGTTCGGGCCAATCAATGGGAAATAACAAGGCTCTGGCGTTTCCCAGGAAGTCGGATTTCTCATGATCTCCTATCTCTCCGATATATTCGATGCCGGGAAGTGTAAGCAAAGGACATATGCGCTGTTCGAAATATTCACGATCAGCGGCATCGACTTTGGCGGCGATCTTTAACGGCAACCCGGCAGCAAGGGCAATGTTGATTGCACGATCGGGGCGTTTTTCAGGAGATATTCTCCCCAGAAACGCCAGATAATCCCCTGAACTTCGATGCAGGCTAAAGCTGGTATGAGACAAACCGTGATAGATCGTGTCGATCCAGTTTGCATCTGGCAGTGGCGTACGCTGATGTCGGGAGATGGATACAAGAGGATAGCGATGCCATCGCGAATAGGCACCCTCAAGATCTTTCATATCCAGCCTGCCATGAAGGGTGGTCAATACCTTGTGCGCAATATCTTCAAAAAAAGGGAAGTGCAGCAAGTCAACGTGAAAATGCAAGACATCGAACTCGCCAGCTCGGTGCTGTACTTCAGAAAGCAAGCTTAAATGACAGGCAAGTTCGGATTTCAGCGGCGTTTGATCCAGTCTCAACGCTTGATCGCGACCCGTCACCAGGACGCCAGCCGTGTGTGACCCATTGGCGGCGAACAAGGTGACTTCGTGTCCCAGTTCTACCAAGGCATCTGTCAGGTGTGCGACGACCCTTTCGGTACCCCCGTACAGCGAGGGTGGGACGGACTCATATAACGGAGCAATTTGCGCTATTTTCATGATGGCCGTCCTGCGGTTGATTCATGACCTTGCGTCACCGTGAAAGTTAGACCTTTATATTGCCGGGTTAAGTTTTACGGCTACGACAAGCGGATCCCTTCATAGGCAAGTTAACGATTATTTGCTGCCATGATAGATTCCCTGATTCACGTCGACTGGAAGACAGCCAGGGTAGCGCTGGATTGTTCTCGTCCGAGCCTCATTCAAAAGCGCTGATTTTCGAGTGCTGCCATCGATGGTGTTTTGCAGCTGCGGTGAGGGAAATTGTTCCTCCAGTAAAGTGATATGTTCCAGCGCCTCTCTAAACAGGTATTTAGCTTTTTCCTGCAGCTGCAAATAAATAAGAAACATTTCGCTGTCGAAATCACTGCGGTCAAGGAGATCGAGCGCTGACCGGTTGATGGCGTTCGCTTCCTCGAACAGCTTTCGGTTCTGCTCCATCGCTACGCGGCGGCAGGCAATAATCTGGTCGGCTGAATAGTTCGACATGATGGTTTCCACCTTCAAATCATCCCTGTCATTTAGCGGATCGCCCACATCCTGAAATGGGTGTCGGTTTCGGTTCACTAAAATTCAGACCGTGCGATCGGCAGGGATTATCAAAGAGGTTCTATTTAAAAAATCGATTATTTGCAGGGGCCGATTGCTGCCTGTGGCGACGTCAACACAACATGAGCAAGCCAGGGCGTAATACCCTGGCAGATAGCAGATGTCCTCGCCGTTACAGCCAGGCTTTGATTTGCGTGCACACGGCTTGAGTGGAGATGCCATAACGATCATGCAGCGTCGGCAAAGCACCGGCATCGAGGAACGCGTCGGGCAAGGCAATCTGCCTGAAGGTGGGCGTCACCCCGTTGCGCAGCAGCACCCCGGCAACGGCTTCGCCCAGTCCCCCAATAATCGAACTGTTTTCTGCGGTGACCACCAGTCGACCTGACTTCCTTGCCTCGGCAAGAATGGTTTGCTCATCCAATGGCTTGATCGTCGGCACGTGCATCACGGCGACATCGATGCCGTCCGCTTGCAGTTCCTTGGCCGCTTCCAGTGCGCGCATGGTCATCAGGCCTGTAGAGATGATCAGCACATCGTTGCCGGTGCGCAGGGTCTTTGCCTTGCCGATCTCGAACTTGTAGCCGTACTCGTCCAGCACCAGCGGTACATTGCCGCGCAGCAAACGCATGTATACCGGCCCCTGATGCGCGGCGATGGCGGGCACGGCCTGCTCGATTTCCAGGGCATCGCAGGGGTCGACGATCATCAGGTTGGGCATGGCGCGGAAGATGGCCAGGTCGTCCGTGGCCTGGTGGCTGGGGCCGTAACCGGTGGTGAGGCCGGGCAGGCCGCAGACGATCTTGACGTTGAGGTTTTCCTCGGCAATCGCCATGCAGATGAAGTCGTAGGCGCGGCGTGAGGCGAACACAGCGTAAGTGGTGGCGAAAGGTACGAAGCCTTCGCGGGCCATACCGGCGGCCGCACTCATCAGCAGTTGCTCGGCCATGCCCATCTGATAGAACCGGTCGGGATGGGCCTTGGCGAAGATGTGCAGGTCGGTGTACCTGGACAGGTCGGCGGACAGGCCGACGATGTCCTGACGCTGATCTGCCAGCGCGGCTAATGCATGCCCGAAAGGTGCCGATCTGGTGGCCTGGCCTTCCGAGGCAATGGAGGCGATCATCGCCGAGGTGGTCAGGCGTTTCCTGGTCGGTTCGGCAGTCGAAGTCGGAGTGTTGGCTGCATTGCTCATTGGTTTTTTCCTTCTTCAAGATTGTTCAGTGCCAGATCCCATTCGTGTTCTTCCACGCGGATGAAGTGCGTCTTTTCCCGGGTTTCGAGGAAGGGCACGCCTTTGCCCATTTTGGTGTCGCAGATGATCACCCGCGGCTGAGTGCCGGAATGATTGCGCGCGTCATCGAACGCGGTGACCAGCGCCTCCAGGTCATTGCCGTCGACGCGCTGGGTGAACCAGCCAAACGCTTGCCAGCGATCGACGATGGGTTCGAAGGACAGGATTTCACTGGAGTAGCCGTCAGCTTGCTGGTTGTTGACGTCGACGATGGCGATGAGGTTGTCGAGCTTCCAGTGCGATGCCGACATCACGGCTTCCCAGGTCGAGCCTTCATTCAGTTCGCCGTCGGACAGCAAGTTGTAAACGAAGGAAGGCGAGCCTTTGCGCTTGAGGCCCAGGCAGGCACCCACCGCGATGCCCAGGCCCTGACCCAGCGAACCACCGGTGATTTCCATGCCCGGCGTGTAGGCGGCCATGCCCGACATAGGCAGGCGGCTGTCGTCTGCGCCGTAGGTTTCCAACTCATCGAGCGGGATTATTTCGGCTTCGATCAAGGCCGCGTACAGCGCAATGGCGTAGTGACCGATTGACAGGTAGAAGCGATCGCGGGCTTCCCAATCAGGGTCTTCGGGCCGATGGTTCAGGGCATGGAAGTAGGACACCGCCAGCAGGTCGGCAGCGCCGAGGGCCTGGCCGACGTAGCCTTGGCCCTGGACCTGGCCCATGCGCAACGCGTGGCGACGAATGTTGTGGGCGCGCTCCGCCAGGGTCTTGGGTGTTACGAATGAAGGATGGGCAGTCATGGTAATACTCCTGTGAATCAACGATTGACCAAGGCGGCGGGAATGCGCAGCACCAGGGTGGCACCGGCGAGCAGCACGCCAGTAATCAGATACATGCCGATGGCGCTGGAACCGGTCAGTGTGGTTATCCAGCCAATCAGGTAGGGCGAACAGAAACCGGCGAGGTTGGCGAAGCTGTTCACCGCTGCGATGCCGGCGGCAGCGGATACACCACCAAGCAGCGTGGTGGGCAGCATCCAGAACATCGAGGTGGCGGACAGGATTCCGGAAGCGGCCAGGCAAAGACTCAGGATGGAGAGCATCACATTGCCCCCCATCAGGGCTGCCAGGCTCAGGCCGACGGCCCCGGCGATCATCGGCACGATCAGGTGCCAGCGGCGTTCGCGGTGTTTGTCGCCACTGCGTCCGGCATACAGCATGGCGGCAATCGCGCAGAAGTAGGGCAGGCTGGTCAGCAGGCCGATTTTCATCGGGTCGGACACGCCTGCATTACGCACCAGGGTCGGCAACCAAAAGGTGATTGCGTACTGTCCCATCACGACACAGAAGTAGATGGCTGCCAGTAACCACAGGCGACGGTCGCGGATGAATTCGCCAACAGAGGCATGCGTGACTTTTTTCTGGTCATCCTCGGCCAGCTCGCGGCTGATCAGCGCTTTTTCGTCGTCGTTGAGCCAGCTGGCTTGATGCACGCCATCCTTCAGATAACTCAACACCAGCAGTCCAACCACCACGGTGGGCACGGCTTCGAGCACGAACATCCATTGCCATCCGGCCCAGCCGTGCATACCGGCGAAGTGAGTCATGATCCAGCCGGAGATCGGGCCACCGACCATTCCCGACAGCGGAATGGCGATGAACCACAACACGGTCATGCGCGCACGCCGGTAGGACGGGAACCAGTAGGTCAGGTACAGCAGCAGGCCCGGTGCCAGGCCGGCTTCTGCGATCCCCAGCAGAAAGCGCAACGCATAGAATTGCCAGGCGGTTTCGACGAAGGCGAACAGGGCAGAGACGATGCCCCAGGTGATCATGATGCGCGCGATCCAGACCCGCGCCCCGACCTTGTGCAGGATGATGTTGCTGGGCACTTCGCAGAGGAAGTAGCCGATGAAGAACATGCCCGCGCCCAGCCCGTAGACCGTTTCGCTGAGCGCCAGGTCATTCATCATTTGCAGTTTGGCGAAGCCGACGTTGACGCGATCGAGGTAGGCGCACAGGTAGCACAGCATCAGGAACGGCATCAGGCGCCACGCGGTTTTACGGTAGGCGTTGGAGCGCACGGTCGAAACCGCTTCGAGCGACAGGGTAGTCATTATGGTCTGATCTCTTGTTTTTATTGACCGCCAGGCGATCAAGCCCGGTTGCGTCGTCGATCCAGAACCGCACGGGCTTTGATGCCCGTCAGGTGTTGTCAGTGAATCAGCATGCCGCCGTTCACATCCAGGGTGATGCCGGTCAGGTAGGAGGATAGGTCGCTGGCCAGGAACAGCGCCGCATTGGCCACATCCTGCGCCTCGCCCAGGCGACCCAAGGGGATGCCGTCGATGATCGCGTGGCGGCGTTCGTCCTGCATCAGGCCGCCGGTGATGTCGGTGTGAATCAGGCCGGGGGCGATGGAGTTGACGCGCACCTTGTCCGGCCCCAGTTCCCGAGCCATGGCTTTAGCCAGGCCCAGCACGCCGGCCTTGGCGGCGCTGTAGTGAGGGCCACCGAAAATGCCGCCGCCACGTTGAGCGGAAACCGACGACATGCACACGATGCTGCCGCCCGCCTGCTGGCGCATCAGTGGAATCACTGCCTGGGACATGAGCAAGGTACCGCGCAGGCTGACGTCCAGCACCTTGTCGTAATCGCAAAGGCGGATGTCGAGCGTCTTGAGGGGTTGGGTGATGCCGGCGTTGTTGACCAGGATGTCGATGCGGCCGAAGTGCTCGATGATTTCTGCGACAGCCTGCTGCACCTGGGATTCGTCGGCGACGTTGGCGGCCAGGCCCAGATGGCCTTCGCCCAGGGAAGCAGCGGCATCGCGTGCGGCGGCTTCGTCCAGATCGAGGATCACGACACGAGCACCTTGTTGCGCGAAGGTGGTCGCTGTAGCGCGGCCGATGCCACGTGCGGAAGCTGCACCGGTGATGATCGCGACTTTGCCTTGAAGAAGCATGGAAGAGTACCTCTGATTGTTTTTATTGGGTCGATCCACGAAGAACCGATGACTCAGCTTGTGCTCCAGACAAACCCTGAGCAATAACGCGAATGTCACTCGATGCTGAAAAAAATTCAGCACTCGCCAACCAACTCTGCCAATGTTTGAATAGCTGGACGCCCGGCCCAAGCCACTTGCAGCGGAATAACAATAATCATGAGTTCACCTGGCGATGCACCCCCGATCCTTCCACCCCTGAAAGCCATTCAGGCCTTTGAACAGACGGCACGCTTCGGCAACGTCGCCCGCGCCGCCGAACTGCTTGACCTGACGCCCTCGGCGGTCAGTCACCAGTTGGCCAAACTCGAGGCCATGATCGGCCGGCAGCTGTTTCTCAGAACGGCCAGGGGCGTGACCTTGACCCCGGTGGGCGAGCAATACCTCACCGAGGTTTCCGGCATCCTGCACAGCCTCGCCGTGGCCACCGAACGGGCCACCAGCGATGTCAGCCTCGACTGCCTGCGACTGCACTCGTCGCCCAGTTTCGGCCTGTTGTGGCTGATGCCGAGACTGGAGCAATTTCGCCAGAGTCATCCCGATATCCAGCTCAATCTCTCGTGCTCCTACGAATCCCTGCATTTCAGCCGCGACAAGATCGATGTAGATATCCGCCACGGCATGCCCAACTGGCCCAGCTATGAAGTACGGACGATACGCAATGAAAAGATTGCCGTGCTGGCGTCCCCGAAGCTACTGGAAAAACGCCCCATCCGGGCCGTCGCGGATTTACTGGACTGCAATCTGATCCTTTCGGAGGCCACGCTGATCAAGTGGCCGCAGCTGTTTGCCCAACATGGCCTGTCACGCCCGGAAAAACCCTACACGCTCAGCTTTGACCGCTCCTACATGACGCTGGAGGCAGCCAGCCACGGGCTTGGGTTTGCCTTGGAAAGCACGCTGCTGGCGCAGGACTATCTGGCGCGTGGCGCGCTGGTCGAGGTAGCGCCGGATTTGAGTGCGTCAATCACTGCACACCATCTGGTTTTCCCGAGAGCCCATGCAAACTTCCCTAGGGTGAGAAGATTTCTGGAGTGGATGCAGAAGGAGTTGGGGCATGACTTCAATTACTGATCTCGATGTCGTGGTACACCACACCAGCATCTCGGCAGAGTGACTGCCGAGTGTCTGCTTCTGGCCGATGTATGCCTGTCGCCAACGTCAGCTCTCGCGATAGGAAGCAACCGGCCAGAACCAGTCGCATGAGAGGGGATAAAAATCTGGCCTCTATTCGCTGTGACTCTGTTCCTTGGACTCGCTTACGAATTACGACCAGGCAGCATGCTTTTCAACACCTCATCTTTTTCAACGAAGTGATGCGTGAGCGCCACGAGGGCGTGTCCTCCCACCAAGGCTCCGCATAGCCAAGCAACATAGGTATGAATCGATTTTGCCAAGTCATAAAGCGATTGGTCAGGACCGACCATAGGCGGTAACTGAAAAAGCCCGGCCACGAGGATGGGTTTATCTGCCACAGAGCTCCAATACCAGCCAGAGAGTGGTAGGCCGATCAGCGCCATTGCGTAAAGCATCAAGTGACCAAAGAAAGCCCCCCGCTTCATTAACGGGCTCATCGCCGCGGGCAATGCCGGCGCGGGGTGAGTGAGCCTCCATGCGATACGCACGACAATCAAAAACAGCAGCGTACTCGCCATCGCTTTGTGCAGGAATGTCAGCTCATGATGCGCATTGAACTCATCACGCCAGTGAGTGGCCAGAATGCCAATGAACCAGGCGCCTATCCAGAGCAACGCCATCCCCCAATGCAGCCACTTCGCGGTACTGGTGTAACTCTCTGCTTTTGCCATCCCGTTAACCCTTTCAGTTCAATCGTGGATGGATTATTGCCTCGATAACCTATCGAAAAAAAATGATAATTACTGCTTATAAAAATCGAATAGCTCGATGCATTCCACTCAGAACCCCCCGGCTGCCAAGCTTTCCCACCTTCAAAAGAGAGGGTACTTATGCTGGATAGCCGAGCAGGATGCTACTCGCCGTCCTGTCGCCACCAAGGGAGAAGTCAGAGGGCCTGGCCCTTGGCTATGAAATATGAGTTCACGAACGTTGCAGTGTGCTGCAAAGACTGACGTATATCCGGTTTGGCTATTCCATGCCTTTTGGAAAATTGCTCGACCGCCGCTGTATCAAAACGAGTGGTCTGGATAAAGTCCAGGGCTTCGGGTTTTGTATTCAAAAACCGCGCGACGGGAGGAATACTCAGAAGCAACTTCAGCAAGCGCAGTGAAATGTAATGCTTGGGAGACTTTAAGCCCAAAGGTTGGGCCACCTGCACCAGGAGTTCTCGCAAGTTGGGCGTTTGCTCATCAAGCGCCAGCAGTTCCTGGCCCACCATGGCAGGATCAAAAGCACAAACCGCCACCAGCTCAACCAGGTAATCCACGGTGACCAGTGGCAGCCAGTGCTTGGCGGTACCGGGCACTGCAGTCAGCTTTCCCTGCACAAGGTTGCGTATCAGCTCCACCAGCGGCTGACCATCAAGGATATGCCCCGTGCGGCTGTGGCCACAAACTGTCGCGGGGTGGACAACGGTAATCTCCCCGCCCTTGGCGGACATGACCTCCAGGGTCGCAAAATGCGCCTCCAGCTTGCTCCCCTCGTAACCACCGACATGTCGGTAGACCGCAGGCCAATTCGTCAGCTGCGGATATCGAGGATCAATTCCGATGCGTTGCAGATGTTCATGATTTTTCAGCATGTAGCCGCCGATCATCACTAATCGACTCTTTTGCTCAGCCGCCAACAGCGCCACGCGCTTTGCCCCATCCACATTCACCGCACGAGAATGCTCCACTGAAAGTCCCCATGCGAAGTGGGCCCCCAGGTGGAATATGACTCTGGCGTGCCTTAGCACTTCTCGGTCCGCAAGACTCAGCCCGAGGTTGTCCCGTTCCAGATCGCCAGCTACGGCAAATACCCGGGTTGCGCACCCTCCCAAATTGTCGACTTGCTCGCGCAGTGCTGCCAGTCGCTCCGGGCGACGCATCAACACCCGAACGGTGTGACCTTTGGCACTCAGGTACGCCACCAAATGTTGACCGATAAAGCCGGTCCCCCCCGTGACAAAGCACTCCACGCTCATTTCCCTGCTCCTTGTTGAAGGTGAAAAATCAAGCGTAAACTATCGACCCAACTCTATAGTCAAGCGGTGTTTTCATGAAAATCGGCGAACTCGAGGCCCGCAGCGGCGCCAGCCGCCATACGCTGCGTTACTACGAGCAAATCGGCCTGATCTCACCGCTGCGGCAAACCAACAACTATCGCGTTTACACAGTGCAAACTCTGCAGGATCTGGACTTTATCCAGCGCGCGCAAAGCATGGGGTTTTCCCTGGGGGAAATAGGCGAGATTCTGGATGCTCAGCGGAACAAGCTGATCGATTGTGCTGACGGCGCGAAGCTGATTGAAAAGAAGATGGCAGAAATCAAACAGAAAATCGCCAACCTCCAAAGCATTTATCGGTATCTGGATGAAGAGCGTGCAACCCTCGAAGCCAGTGCTGCCAGGCAACTTGAGCTTCAGCAGCTGAGCAACGCTTCCAACTGAACACTGAGGACTGGTAGGCCGAGCGAATCGGCTAAAGTTTTATCACGCAATTAGTTTGGCGGAGTATTTCTGCCCCTCTGCGCTGAGCAAATAGTCATCGCCTTGCTGGTTTATAAAGCGGTGTACGTAAAGCGCGCATAGACGACTGTTCGATACGCACATGCAAAAGAGTGTCCTCGCGCGCCTGCCCACACTACGCAGGAGTGAAATCGAGCAGTGCTTCTACATAAGTGACAACCGGTTCAATCACGCAAGACGTGATGCCCCGACGCATACGTTGCTCCGGATTTGCGGGACATACGATGTCTGCTTTGGTCTTTTTCTGATCCTGGTGACGGGCAAAAATCGACCAATAGCAGACGGTGCATGACGAGGCGGTTTTACATTAAGTGCTCGCGGAGAAAATCGATGAAGGCCATCGTCCGCGCTGAACGTCGCCGCTCACGACTGAGCACAGCGCTGACAGGCAGTGCGGTGGTCTGATAATCGTCAAGCACGGTACGAACGCTTCCCTGTTCGACGTCAGATGCGAACAGCCATTCTGGAGAAAGGGAAATACCCAAGCCGGAGAGAACCATTTCACGGATGGCCTCGCTGCTATTGCTGGTGACGTTGCCTTTGATGGCTACATCGAGCTCTTGCGCAATGTGCGTGAAATGCCAACTGTCGTAATGCTCCAGCAATGTGAAACCGATGCAGTTGTGGCCTGTCAGCTCATTGGGCTCGCGTGGCAGGCCGTGTCGATCCAGATAGGTGGGTGCGGCATAGACCCGCCGTGTGCTGGTACCCAGTGGCATTGCCACCAATCCCTCGCTCTTCACCGCACCAATCCGGATAGCCAGGTCGATGTTTTCCTTGAGCAGATCTTCGTTTTGATCGCTCAGCCGCAGGTCGATCCGGACATCTGGATGGCGCTGCAGGAAAGTCCCTATGAGCGGTGCTATGCACAACCTCCCATAGCTGACCGGTGCAGCGACTCGCAGAGGGCCGGCAATCTGCTCCTGACCGCTGGTAAAGCTGCGAGTGGCGGTTTCGAGGTGGCCGAGGATTTCCTGGCAGTGGCTGTAGAAGCGTTGCCCTTGGTCGGTCAGGGCCAGGTACCGGGTGCTGCGGGCGAACAATGGCCCGCCCAGATACTGCTCCAGAGCGCGCACCTGCTTGCTCACTGCCGGCTGCCCCATGTTCAGCTCGCGGGCAACTGCAGAAAACGACCCGCGCTCCACGACACGTACAAAGATGTGCATGCTGTCGAACAAGTCCATCGGCGATTAGACCTCGTTGTGGAATAAGTTATATGCAAATTTAGTTTCTTATCGGAATGATGAACGTGCGGCAATCTGTAAGCGTCCACTTAATCAGAGGTTCCCCATCATGAATCAGTCCATGCTCGCCGCTATCGCCGAGTCCGCTCAGGCCCCTCTGGCTGTCCGCCAAATCGATCGCCCTGTACCCGGTAAGGGGCAGGTGCTGGTCAGGGTTCACGCGGCAGGAGTCAACCCTCTCGATACCAAGATCGCCGCCGGCGCAGGGGCTCACGCCCGCCAGGCGCTGCCCGCAGTACTCGGCCTGGATCTCGCCGGCACGGTCATCGAGCTGGGCGAGGCGGTTGATGGTTTCACCCTGGGCCAGGAAGTCTTCGGTATGCCCGGCGGGATCGGTGGTGCCCAGGGTACTATGGCCGAATACATTGCCGTGGATGCCCGGCTGATCGCGTCAAAGCCGACCACTCTCGACATGCGTGAGGCGGCTGCATTGCCTTTGGTATTCATTACCGCATGGGAAGGTTTGGTAGATCGTGCCAATGTCCGTGCCGGTCAGCGTGTGCTGATTCATGGCGGCGCAGGTGGGGTCGGCCAAGTGGCTGTGCAACTGGCCAAGGCTCGCGGTGCCGACGTCTACGCCACCGGTTCGGCGGCGAGTCTGGACTTCATTCGCTCGCTGGGGGCTACGGCCATCGACTATCAGGCACAAAGCGTAGAGGACTATGTCGAGCATTATACGGCTGGTGAAGGTTTCGACATCGTCTACGACACTGTAGGCGGCAGCACGCTGGATGCGTCATTCAAGGCCGTGAAGCCTTATACCGGGCACGTGCTGAGCTGCCTGGGTTGGGGGCAACACAGCCTGGCGCCGTTGTCGTTTAAAAGTGCAACCTACTCGGGTGTATTCACCCTGGCGCCGTTGCTCACCGGCAAAGGACGCGAACACCACGGCGCTATCCTGCGCGAGGCCGCCGCGTTGGCCAATGCCGGTCAACTGACGATCCGCGTGGATCAACAGCACTTTGAGCTGCCAGAAGTCAACGAGGCGTTTCGCCAGGTCGCGGAAGGTCGCGGCAAGGGCAAGACGGTAATCCAGTTGGTGAATGAATAGTCCCAAGTGGTCTAAAAGCTCATTCAGTACAAACGGCCAGAAGCGTCCCAGAGTGTGTAAAAACGCTAGATCCCGTTTCGATCTTCAAGGCTGAGTGGCTGTCCGGCTTCGTAGCCTGATCAAGGCACGATGTCCCTTCCTGATGAGCTAAACCGCCCCAGCAACGAGCCAGATCATCGGGAGACGTAAAAACAGGCCGGTTTTAGGCCGTTAGCGCCTTCATCAAGTGATGGGTACCGATGATTTTCATGACCCGTTTCAAGTTGTAGGCGAGCACATTCAAGCTCATCTCCGCGCTCACCCCGGCCAGCTTTCGCGTCAGGAAGTGCGTTGCACCCATCCATTGTTTGAGCGTCCCGAAGGGATGCTCAACAGTCCGTTTTCGGACTCGCATCATCTCTGGTGCTTTGCTCAGCCGAAGCTGCATCTCCTCCAATACGTCCTCATGCTCCCAGCGTCGAACTCGTCGTTCCGTGCTCGGTGTGCACTGCAATTTCAACGCGCAGCCCTGGCATTTTGAACTCCAGTAACGATGCAGCTTCAAGCCTTTTTCAACGTAGGAATAGTGCCAGATCAGCGCCTCTCCAGCCGGGCAAATGTATTCGTTTTTTGCCGCGTCATAGACGAAGGCATCGTTATTGAAACGCCCGTCAGCCTTGGCTCCAGAGGTCATCGGCTTGGGCACATAGGCGGTGATGCCTGCATTGTGACAGGTCAGGATTTGTTCGCTTTTGAAGTAACCTCGATCAGCCACCACCGACAACGTATCTGACGCCATCGCCTCGCGGGCCTGCTTGGCCATCGAGTTGAGTTGATCTCGGTCGGAACCGACGTTGGTCACCTTGTGCGCAACGATCAAATGGTGCTGAGTATCGACCGCTGTCTGCACGTTGTAGCCGACGATTCCCGTGCCGCGCGTCATCATGGAGCGGGCGTCTGGATCGGTCAGTGAGACCTGTTTATCCGGCGATTCATTGAGCTGGATTTCGATCGCTTGAAGCTTCTTCATTTGAGTTTTGAGCTTGGCGATTTTCTCTTCCAGCCGCACGGCGCTGGGCTCGGAAGCTGTTGGTTCTTGCCGATCGGCAGCATCGAGTGCCGCCAGGTAACGGTTGATACTCGATTCAATTTCTTCCATTCGCCGCTTTAGTTTGGCGCTGGTGAAATTGCGGTCGCGGTTGTTGACTGCTTTGAATTTACTGCCATCGACGGCGACCAGATTTTCTCCAAACAATCCCAACTGCTGACACAGCACAACGAACTGGCGACAGACGCCTCGGATGGCCTTGCTGTTGTCTTTTCGGAAGTTGGCGATGGTCTTGAAGTCCGGCATCAAACGCCCGGTCAACCACATCAGTTCGACATTTCGCTGGGCTTCTCGCTCCAAACGTCGGCTCGACTGGATGCGGTTGAGATAGCCGTAGATGTAGATCTTTAGCAAGATCGCGGGGTGGTAAGCCGGCCGGCCAGTATCGGCTGGAATGACACCTTCAAAACCCAGATTGACCAGGTCGAGTTCGTCGACAAGACGTCGACTACGCGCACCGGATTGGTATCGCTGACGTAGTCGTCGGGGCTCTCGGGAAGTAAGGTGCCTTGGCCTCGATGTTCACCTTGGATAAAGCGCTTCATGGGCGATCCCTGCGATGAAATCCTCAGAAATCATAGCAAGTGTTCGCGAAGGCGTTTTTACACACTCTGGGCCGTTTTCTGCCCGTCTCTCAAGGCGGAAAACGACCCAGGCTGTGTGAAAACGTCCTAAATACTGTCGGGAGTTTCTTGCATTGGCGCTGGGAGGTCTCAGCGGTGCCCGGCAGCAGCGTGCCGAGAGCGGTGGAGCGGGAAGGGCAACCATCGACGGCGCTGGAGCCATCGGTGACGAATCACCTGCAGAGGCCGAAGCGGCCTGCTATCGATAGTTCGACTATTCTTCCATGGCGGCGAAACTCACCCCAAAAAGCCTGCGCAACTCCCGGGGCGATTCCTGATGAAAAGCTGCGACGTAGAAACCAATGTCCGTAGTCGCTACGGATTACGTAGGCAGGCCAGCGGAGATTGGTAAACCCCAGTTGATGAGGTTACGCGATGCATCGCATGGTGAGACACGTTCTCTCAGCAACGGCCATCGCAGCTGCGCTCGCCGGCTGCGCCTCCCAGCCTGCGCCAACGCCGAGCCTTGACTACAAGAGCCGCGCCGTGACGCGCAGCGATGGCGGCTTGCGCGTGTCGACCGCCGTACTGTCGGCCGCAGAAAGCGAGGCGGTCTACGGCGTGCCTCTGGCGAATAGATCGATACAGCCCGTCTGGGTCGAAGTCAACAATCAGGAAGATCGCGCCTACTATCTGCTTTCGCCGGGCCTGGATCCAAATTTCTTCCCCGCATCCGAGGCGGCCGAAGCATTTTTCTCAGGGACCCCTCAGGACGAGCGGACGGCGCTCGACCGGCACTTTCGTCGGCTGGCCTTGCGCAACCCTATCGCACCTGGCACGACAACCTCGGGCTTCGTGTTGACCAATCTCGACGAGGGGTTCAAGTTCGTTAACCTCGATCTGGTGGCAAACGGGCGGTCGAGGCATTTCTCTGTCCTGGCCCTCGTGCCGGGGCTGCGCGCCGATTACCATATCAGCGAAGTGTTCAGGCAGGGCATCGCGCCCGAAGACATTGTGAATTACACGGATGACGCCAGTTTCCAGGCGGCGCTGGAGGCGCTGCCGTGCTGCGTCACCAACGAGGAGGGTTCCAGCAACGGCGATCCGCTGAACCTGGTGGTCGTCGGCGGGCTCGATGATGCCTTCCCTGCATTCGCACGTCGCGGCTGGCGTGGGACCGAGGAGAAGTGGTCGGGGTCGATCATGAAAGTGGTCAATTCGGCGCTTTCCGGCGAGCGCTATCCCTATGCGCCAGTGAGCGATCTCTATCTGTTCGGGCGGGCTCAGGACCTTGCCTTGCAAAAGGCGCGTGACAACGTCCACCAGCGCAATCACCTGAGGCTGTGGCTGAGCCCGATGCAATATCACGGCAAGCAGGTGTGGGTGGGACAGATCAGCCGTGATATCGGCAGCCGGATGACCGTGCATACTGCGACGCTGACGACGCACAAGATCGACCCTGACGTCGACGAAGCACGCAGTGCCCTGACACAGGATATGGCGTATTCGGTGACGCTGGCCAAATTCGGCTTTGTGAAGGGGGTGGGGGCCGCGCCCCAGAGCGCGCCGCGCGAGAACCTGACGACCGATCCTTATTACACGGATGGACTGCGCTGTGTCCTGGTATTCGACCCCACGCACACCTCCCTGGGGCAAATCGAATTCTTTCTATCACAGGGCATCTACGAGAAGGGCGGACAACCACCGGGGCGGGTCAAGCCATGAGCCGCTTGCCGTCGGGGGATACTCTGCGATGTGCAATACGCTGCCTGCGCACCCTGGGTTGTGCAGCGATGCTTGCACTCGCCGTTGCTTGTTCGACCTGGCAGGCGCCTGCCGATTTCAGTACCTCCGGATTGCGTGAACGTGCGCAGACGGCCACCCATCACGAGATACGCGTCAGCGCCGCCGTGCTCAGTGCCGAAGACAGGCGGCAAATGCTGGGGGTCGAGTTGGACAGGACGCGTGTGCAGCCCGTGTGGGTCGAAGTCCAGAACCGGTCTGCCGAGCCGCTCTTGTTGCTGCGGCCGGGAACCGATCCCGATTATTTCTCGCCACTGGAAGTCGCCTGGTCCATGCACGGGTTATTCGCCCCGGCAGCGAACGCGCGCATCAATGCACACCTGGACCAACTGGGGTTCAAGAATCCCGTCCTGCCAGGCGAAACGAAAGCGGGCTTGCTGTTCATCAACCCGGAGCGCGCTACGCGGCTGCTGAATATCGATCTGCTGCAGAGAAAGACGCTGATCCCGTTCTCTCTCTTCTTGCGGGTGCCGGACGATGCCGGGGAAAAATGGTTTGCCGAAGGCTTGTTCCAGCATCAAGGTTCCGAGATCAAGGACTATGACGATCTGGTCGCGCTGCGTGCCGCGCTGGAGCGCCTTCCCTGCTGCGCCACTGACGCGAACGGCAGGGCGCAGGGCGATCCGTTCAATGTGATTCTCGTCGGTGAGTTCGCCGATATCGCCACCGCCTTTGTGCGGCGCGGCTACCGGCGTTCCACGCACCCCGCGGATGCGGCCGAACGTGCGTTCGGCCGCATGCCCGATGCCGTGGTGCGCAAGCAATCGCAAGCCGGAGCGCCGGCGACCTGGGTGCGTTTGTGGATCATGCCAATGCGCTTCGAGGGTCACTCCGTCTATCTCGCGCAGGTCGCACGACCAACCGGCGGACGCTTTGCACCGCGCGAGGCGCAAAATCTCGTCTTGCATGAGGACGTCGATGAGGCGAGAAATTTGCTGATCCAGGACATGATGTATTCGGCCGGCCTGGACAAGCTCGGGTTCGTCACCGGCGTCGGTCCCGCGTCCCAGGCACAACCGCGAACGACGTTCAGCGGCGCCCATTACTTCAGCGACGGTCTGCGTGCGGTCATGTTCTTTGCGACGCGACCGCTGAGCCTGTCGCAGGTGCAGATGCTCGATTGGGAACCGTATCTGGACTGGCGAGAATCGCCTGCACGCAAGGAGGTCGACAATGCCCGCGAGTAAACTGTTCGGCAGGCCGGATGACTCGGCCGGCCGTGTGTGCGGTGCCTACCCATTGTTGCGCAGCGCTGGCATGGCATGGCTGATGATCGCTGCCTGCCATGGGCTCACCGCCTGCGCACCCGCGCCGCTGATGGCCTACTCGCCGGACACACCGCCGCTGGTGCTGGTCCCCGCGTCGCAGGCCGGCGTGCAGGACAAGCGGGGGCGCTTTCGCGAGATTTTTTGCTCGATCCTCAATACGCGAGGAAGCGAGATTCCCGATAGCCGCCCTTGCGAGGAGGCACTGACACGCGTCGGCAGCGAACCTGCTGGCACTGGCAAGCCCGTCGATCTCGGTCAATCGAAACGCCGTCTGATCGGCGCTATGGTGGCCGGCGTCGGCTACGAATGCTTCGAGCAATGGCTGCAAGCGCCCGGCAGCGTAGCGGTTCATCTGCGTCAATTCGGCTATGACCTGGTGCAGATGAAGGTCGACGCCTTATCGAGTTCCGCAAAGAACGCTCGGCAAATACGTGACGCGATCATGGCGATGCCAGCCGAAGCCGGACCGCCGCGCCTCGTCCTGATCGGTTATTCGAAGGGCGCGCCCGACATTCTCGAAGCGATGGTCAATTACCCGGAAATCCGCGGCCGCGTGGCGGCAGTGGTCAGCGCAGCCGGCTCGGTCGGCGGCTCGGCGCTGGCCAACGATGCCGAGCAGTACCAGGCGGACCTGTTGCGACACTTTCCCGGTTCGACCTGCGATTCGGGCGACGGTGGCGCGATCGACAGCCTGCGACCCGCAACGCGCAAGAACTGGCTGGCGCAGCACCGGCTGCCGTCCGAACTGAACTACTATTCGCTCGTTACCTTCCCGCAGCCGGATCACATCTCGGCCATACTGAAATCGAGTTACAACAAGCTGGCGCAGATCGATGCCCGTAACGACAGCCAAGTGATTTTCTACGATCAGATAGTGCCGGGCAGCCGCCTGATGGGCTATATCAACGCCGATCATTGGGCACTGGCAGTGCCGATCGCCCGAACCCATTCGACCCTCGGATCACTGTTGGTGACACAGAATGCCTATCCGCGCGAGGCGCTGGCGGAGGCGATGCTGCGCTTCGTCGAAGAGGATCTGGCGGCATCTGAGCATTTGAGCATTAAGTAAAATAACAACAATGGGTGGAATCACGAGAACGGGAGAGGCGGCACAATATTTGGTGCCTAATCGGCAAGAGTGGTCTGCAGCAAAGCTCATTGGCGAAATCGACAATTAGGAATTAGTATGGATATTCAAGCGTTAAAACAGACCGCAATCGAATTGCGAAAACAACTGGAATTGTATAAGGACAAAGAGCCGGCAGCACTGGCTTTGTACGGGCAAATGGAATATTTGATATCCGCAGCTGAGCGTGGTGAGATCAATACCCAAGTTGAAGCAAGGGATATACCAGGCCATCGCATCATGGATGAGTCAAGCCTTCGGAAATATCGGGAACTTTCGGATGCTTATAGCAATTTTTATGTTGAACTTATCGAGGGTCGTGGCTCGGACACGCTTAAAATGATAGAGGAAATCATGAAAAAAGTCAGACCGTAAATTAGCTATTTCTCGGTTAAACTTGCACTGATATTCACCAAAAAAAAAGAATTAATCGGCGATGTGACAACTGCCCTTACTGTTGAGTGGTCAGCAGTACAGCTAATGGGTAACTTTCCGGGCATCCATAAGCAGTGCTTCGCGGCAGTTACTAGCTGACAACCTGTAGATCCATATCTTGCGCAGATCTAGAATGTGTTGGCCTTCCTCGCCGCCGATCCTGGTACGGATTCCATGACTGAGCACGCAAGTTACCACCACGTTAGTGAAGTTCCCGGCCTCGTGCTGGGCTCGGCGCGCCTGACGGATGCCGGTTTCGATCGCCATTACCACCTCGACTTCCACGTTGGCTTCGTGACCGAAGGCATCCAGCGTCATCGATCCAAAGGCGAGTCGTTTCTGCTGGGGCCGGGCAACATTGCCCTGATGCCGCCGGGTGAAATCCACGACGGCGTGGCCGAAGGCGGCGGCGCCTACACGCTCAAGACATTCCGTTTGTCCCAGGCGCTGGTCGCGAGCCTCGCAGAGGACATCAGTGGTCGGCCCAGTGAGCTGGAGCTGGCCGGCATGTTGCTCGAAAACACCGGGCTTGCCGGCCCCCTGCGCGGCTTGCACGAGGCCATGCAGCAGACCATCGGCCCTGGCGGTCTCGCGGTGCAGGCGCAATGGCTGACCCTTGTCGAGGGTCTGTTGCGTCAGTCGCGGGTGATCGTGCCCGAGGCGATTTCTGGAGCGCTCTCGCCCCTGCAATGGTCACGCCTCAGGGACTATTGTTTCAGCCACATCGATCAGCGCATTACCCTGGATGACCTCGCCGGTCTTTGCGGGTTGGGCCGGTTTTCGTTCCTCAAGCAGTTCAAACGGACCATCGGCATGACACCGCACGCATGGCTGCTGCGACTGCGTCTTGAACAAGCCTGTGGCCTGCTGTCGCGCAGCGAACTGCCGATCATCGATGTCGCCCACGCGGTCGGGTTTTACGATCAAAGCCACTTCAACCGTGCGTTTCGACACGCATTCGGCGTCGCGCCTTCACGCTACAGGCATTGAGTGTCGGCGTTTCGCTGGCCGTCAATTTTTTACAAGCCTGGGCACTGTCCCTCGCCCTAGGATGCGCAAAACCGGGCGACTCTTCTTCGCCCGTGCAGCCGAGGACAGGTAGATGAACGCTCAATCAAACCAACCGCTCGCATTGAGTTTTGCCAGCGACAACATCGCGGGGGCCTCAAAGGAAGTGGCGCAGGCCATGATCAGGCACAGCACCGGCCAGGCCAGTGCGTACGGCACGGACGAACTCTCCCTAAAGGTCAAGCTCAAGCTCAGCGAGATCTTCGAGCGCGACGTGGAGGTCTTTCTCGTCCCTACCGGCACCGCCGCCAACAGCCTGTGCCTGAGTGCGATGACGCCACCCTGGGGCAACATCTATTGCCATCCCGCCAGCCATATCAACAACGATGAATGCGGCGCCCCCGAGTTCTTTTCCAACGGCGCGAAGCTGATGACCATCGACGGCCCGTCGGCCAAGCTGGATGTCACCCGCCTGCGCGAACGGACAGGTGAAAAGGTCGGTGACGTGCACACGACCCAACCTGCCTGCGTCAGCATTACCCAGGCCACTGAAGTCGGTAGCCTCTACAGCCTGGACGAAATCGCCGCCATCGGTGAGGTGTGTAAGGCAAGCGCCCTGGGGTTCCACATGGACGGTTCGCGGTTCGCCAACGCGTTGGTTGCCCTGGGCTGCTCCCCGGCGCAGATGACGTGGAAAGCCGGGGTGGATGCGCTCTCGTTCGGGGCTACCAAGAATGGTGCGCTGGCCGCCGAAGCGATCGTCCTGTTCAACCCCACGCTTGCCACCGAGATGAGCTATCGCCGCAAGCGCTCCGGCCATCTGCTCTCCAAGATGCGTTTTATATCGGCGCAGATCGATGCGTACCTCACCGACGACCTGTGGCTACGTAACGCACGCCAGGCCAACACAGCCGCCCAGCGCCTGGCCCGTGGGCTGGCGGGTCTGCGAGGCGTTGAAGTCATGGCCGGCGCCGAGGCCAACATCCTGTTTTGCAAGCTGGATTCGGCAATCATCGAAGCTCTGCTGAAGGCCGGGTTCGGGTTCTACCATGATCGCTGGGGGCCAAACATCGTGCGCTTTGTCACCTCGTTCGCGACCACTGCCGAGGATGTCGATCATCTGCTGAGTCAGGTCCGGCGAGTGATCGATACGCTGAGCGCGTAAGCGATTGGGTAATGGCATTGATGGCTGAGCATGCGCCGGTGGTTGGTCGGGGTTGATGATGGAGGGGCGATGTAGCTCCACGCGATGTAGATTATATTTACGTCAGGTAAGTTTGGATCTGCGAAGGATCGACCGACGACTGGTGAAATAAATGCTTGAGTGGCAGTACGCCGTGCCGCTCGTCGAATTTGAAAAATCTTTAGAAAATTTTCTCAGGCCCTTCACCTTCAGATGACTGTGGGCGCCGCATTCAGTGAATCACCGAATGAGTATCGGCGCCTTTTTGGCCTGAGGAGATTCGTCATGTTCCTACATAACAAACGACTTCAATACACAGTGCGTGTTGCCCAACCCAATCCCGGTTTGGCGAACCTTTTACTTGAGCAGTTTGGCGGAGCCCAGGGGGAGTTGGCCGCTGCGTCCAGATACTTCACCCAGGCGTTGGCCGAAGAGGATCCAGGCAGAAAGGATCTACTGATGGACATTGCCACCGAAGAACTCAGTCACCTGGAGATCGTCGGTTCAATCATCGTGATGCTCAACAAGGGTGCCAAAGGCCGCCTGGCCGAAGGCGTGGAAGAGGAGGGCGAGCTGTATCGCGCAATCAATGGCGCCGGTAATGACTCGCACATCACCTGTCTGCTGTACGGCGCCGGTGCACCACTGACCAACTCCGCAGGCGTGCCGTGGTCGGCAGCCTACGTCGATACCATCGGTGAGCCCACGGCGGACATGCGTTCCAATATTGCTGCCGAGGCCCGCGCCAAGATCGTTTACGAGCGCTTGATGAACGTCACTGATGATCCGGGTGTGAAAGAGGCCCTGGGGTTTCTGATGACCCGCGAGATCGCGCATCAACTGTCGTTCGAAAAAGCCTTGCACTCGATCCAGCCGAACTTCCCGCAAGGCAAGCTGCCCGGCATGCCCGAGTTCACCAATGTGTACTTCAACCTGTCTCAGGGCGAAGGCAGCACGCGTGGGCCGTGGAACCAGGGTGTCGATTGGGATTATGTAGAAGATCCAAAGCCGGCAGTCGATGGCGGTGATGGCACTGCCAGCGTGGAGTTGAGCGCTGACGAAGACTCGCTGCTGATGGACATGAAAGCCCGCACGATGTCTGACCCCGAAAGCAATCCCATCACGGGTGCAGACCTGGGCTCGGGTGTCCAGGGACGTGATGAAGCCTGATAGATGTCACCGCACGCCGTCATGGCGTGCGGTGTTTCTCATTCAACGATGCGAAACAGGAGGTCTCATGTCCGAACCGTCCTGATTGCCGTTGCATCAGGCCTGATGGAGCCTTTAGGCGCTGTTGTCGGCCTCGGCATTTCAACCAGTTTCGCCCTGGGCTACCCCGTCGCTTTGGGCCTTGCAGCAGGGGGCGATGATCTTTGTTGTCTCCCATGAGGTCATACCCGAGGCACATCGCCATGGCAATCAAACGCCCGCGACGTTGGGGCTGATGCTGGGGTTCGGGGTCATGATGTTTCTCGATACGGCATTGGGCTGACCGCCTTACCCGTTCGAACCGGATAAGGCGCCTGAGAGGAGAAGATTTCAATGCACGAGATTATCAGTGCACAGGATTTGAATATTGACCTGCAAAGCGCAAATGAAGAGGGCTTGTTCAAATGGCTGGTCGCCAGTTTTTTAATGGGCAAAAGGATTCAGGCCCGAATTGCCGCGCAAGCGTATCGAGTGATTGTCGATAAGCATAAGCGTGACACACCGGGCAAGCTCGCCCACAGCACCCATCGGGAACTCGTCGCCATGTTGGGCGAGGCGCATTATGTGCGATATGACGAAACTACCTCTGCGCGTCTGTTGGCCTTGGCTCACAAACTCAACAATGAGTACGCAGGGAAGGTGAGTAATATCGTCAGCGCGAGCGCGGATCGCCGGGACTTTGAGAATCGGCTCAATGCCTTTGAAGGTATTGGTCCCAAGACGGTCGAAATTTTCATGCGCGAGGCGTCACGAGTGATCCTGTGAACGCGCAATAGCGCCGAGGGACAGGCCGAGCAGAGCAAGTCGTACAAAAAAAGCACCGGAGACAACCTCAACATGGCGAACTTTCTTTCGATCTACCAAGTCGATTAGCTATCAGCCTCGTGCGCAACAGTAGAGGGTGCGCAAGCCTTGGCTAGTGGCTCGCGATGGATCCAGAACAAATATTAAAAAATGGTGATCGCGATGAATTGTCTTATTTGTGTCGGTGTCGCACAGCGCATTCAATGCGACGGCCCATGGGAAGAAAGAGACTGTCCGGACTGTGGTCGCTACCGTGTTTCAGATGAGCTCATCCTGGCCTTGATTGATCAGGGGCAGATCTTCGACGTCAGCAAGACGAGGGATATGCTCAATAACCGGCGTCTGGAGGATGCTATTCCGACAATTGAAATCCATGAGGCGCTACTGGTGTCTTGATAGGGTCGCGCAAACCATGCCAACGCAAAAAATAACCGTTGAAGGCTTGCAGTTGAATGTTTCAATCCGCGGCCAAGGCTCACCGCTGCTCTTGCTCAACGGCCTGGGTGGTTTGATCCGTACCTTCGATCCCCTGCGCGATGAACTGATGGATTTCAGGACCATTACGCTGGACGTGCCCGGGGTCGGAAAATCGCAAATGCCCCGCTGGCCGATGCGTCTGCCGCGCCATGCCGACCTGATCGCCGGGATGACGGCTGTTCCGTCCGCACCAGCGGATGCTGATTCTCACCGGCGAACGCGACCCCCTGGTGCGTCTGTACAACGCGCACATCCTGCGCCGCACTATCCGCCGTGCCGAACTGCATGTCCTGCAGGGGCCCGATGCACGCGGCTATCGTTTCATCAGAGCTGCCAGCAATGCACTCATATCGCGCCAGTGCGACCCCTCCCAGTAAACCCGTTGGCAGGCGTCGCAGTGCAGGAAGTGCGAATGGAGGGCCGCAATGCGTGGCGGCACCCGTGGCCGAGCCCGTTCCGGGCTGAGCTCGTGCAGCGGCAGGTTGCAGTGAAGGCACAGGCTGAAGGGTCGCGCACAACGAGCCAGGTCGAGGCGCTCGAACAATTCGCGCAGCTGCAGCGATGGTTTAAGGGCATGCACATAACAGCCGTGGCTGATGATTCGGCGCTTGAGCAGGTCGCGGTCGCGCGTCAGCACGATACGGCCGTGCTGCGCAGCGATCTCGGCGATTTCGCCATCCTCGAAACCATTGTCGTAGAGGGTGTCGAAGCCGCTCATGCGCAGCAGCCGGGCCAGCCCGCCAAGGTGTGCGTCCGCGACGAAGCGCAGCACCCGTAAAGGTTGCGCACGCACCTTGAGCAGCGGGCTGATGTCCAGCGCTTCGAACTTGGGATACACCGCCAGCCGGTCGCTGTCGAGGATCACCCGCTCGAAGCCCACCGACTCGCCGTTCAGCAGCACCAGCTCGACCTCGGTGTGCGGTACCCCGAGGGCCTCGATCATGTGCTTGACCGTCGCCCCTCGCGCGCACTCGCAGGTAAAGGGTTGCCGCCGCCGTTCGGCGGGCAGGAAATCGTTGAGCTCCTCATAGAAGCGGAAGGTTGCGCTGGTCATGCTCAACAGTATGGCAGGGCTGCAGGCACACAGCCCTGCCAACCGATTCAGCGCAGGTGCACGTAGGTACCCGGCGCAGCCTCGGCGGCGGCATAGGCCCTGTTGCCCAGTTTGCGCGGAGCCTTTTTGTGATCGCCCGAGCGTGCCTGCAGCCAGGCCAGCCAGTGGGGCCACCAGGACCCGGCCTGTTGACTGGCAGTATCCATCCACTCCTGAGCCTCGACGGGCAGGTTGCTGTTGGTCATGAAGCGCGCCTTGGGGTTGCCCGGCGGGTTGAGGATGCTCTGGATATGCCCGCTGTTGGACACCACGAACTCGCCCTGGCCGCCAAACAGATGCATGGAGCGATAGCAGGCGTCCCACGGGGTGATGTGGTCGCTCATGCCTGCGATGCAGTAGAAGTCACTGGTGACCTGGCTGAGGTCTATCGGTGTGCCGCCGACCTCCAGGGCGCCGGCGCGAGCGAACGGGTTGGTCTGGTACATATCGATGAATTCGCCGTGCAGCGTGGCGGGCAGGTTGGTCGTGTCGTTGTTCCAGTAGAGGACATCGAAGGCCGGCGGCTCGTTGCCGAGCAGGTAGTTGTTGATCCAGTAACTCCAGATCAAGTCATTGGGGCGCATCCAGGCAAAGACCTTGGCCAGCTCGCGGCCCTCGAGCACGCCCGCCTGACAGGAACGGCGCTTGGCGGCCGTCAGGGTCTTCTCGTCGGCGAACAGCCCGACCTGGGTGTCGGGGCGGATGTCCAGCATGCTGACCGCCAGGGTAAAGGCATTGATCTTTTTCTCGTCCAGGGCGGCGTAGTGACCCAGCAGCGAGGACAGGGTGCAGCCTCCGGAACAGGCGCCGAAGGTGTTCAGGTCGGCGCTGCCGGTGACCGCAAGCACCGCGTCGATCGCTTCCTTCAGGGCTTCCACGTAGCTGGTCAAACCCCATTCGCGCTGGGCCTTGCCCGGGTTGCGCCAACTGATGGCGAAGGTCTGGATACCGCTGCCGAGCAGAAAACGGATCAGGCTCTTTTCCGGCGTCAGGTCAAACAGGTAGAACTTGTTGATCTGCGGCGGCACCACCAGAAACGGACGCACCTGCACCTGCTCGGTACGGGGCTTGTACTGGATCAACTCCAGCACCTCATTGCGAAACACCACCGCACCTTCGGTGATGCCCAGGTTGTGGCCTACCTCGAACGCCGTCTTGTCCACCTGGCTGGGCATGCCGCCGTTTTCGAGCAGGTCCCGGGTCAGCTGCGAGAAGCCATCGAGGATGCTCTTGCCGCCGGTTTCAAAGAAGCGCTTCAGTGCGACCGGGTTGGCCAGGGTGTTGGTCGGCGCCATCGCATCGGTCAGCAGGCCGATGACGAACTGACCACGCTGAGCGTCCTGTTCGCTGAGGCTGCTGGTGCTGATCCAGTCGTTCATCTCCTGGCACCAGGCCAGGTAAGTCTTCATGTAGCGACGGTAGAGCGGGTTGCGCTGCCAGGTCAGCTCGTCGAAGCGCTTGTCTCCCGCCGCGGGCTTGAGCGGCGAGCGGTCGAGCAATACATTTTTCAGCTCGATACCGAATGCGGCCATGTGCCGAGCGCTGTGCACGGGCTGCTTCAACACTTGTCGCAGGACCATGCGGGCGGTACCGAGCAGGTCGCGCCCGCGAGGGCCGACCGCCGGATTGAGGTTCAATGTGTGTATTGCGGCTTGCTGGGAGAGTTCTTTATTTTTCTTGTTCATTGTGCTGCTCCGGTAAGGCCCCGAAGACGGGCGCCCGGCAGTTAAAGGGCTGCGAGCAAGCCGTGCATTGAAAAAGGCAGGGCTGGCCACGCAGATCTTGAGCAGCAGCTTATAGAGGGGGGAACGGCAAACATTTCATTTGACGACAACGTCTTTTCACTTCATGACAATCCATGACCTTTTATCCGCGATTTGCTGAATCGCTCGGGACGACAGGATTCAAGGGCAGGGGATACCTTGTCGTCGACTATTTCCTCGCTGGCAAGTCGGCCCACGATCGCCGCCAGCGTGACGCCAGGATGCATGGCGCAAACGTACACTCCATCGATATCGGGCAGATAGCCGATGATGGGGATGCCATCGACAGGCATTGGCCTGAGTCCAGCCAGGTGATACGCCAGGGACGCGCCCACAATGCCTGCCCCGATGACGACCACTCGCTTGCCTGCGTTATTTTCCATGACAGCTTCCGTTCTGTTGGCCTGATTAAAGTACTGGATCCGGGCTAGTGCTCCAATGTCTTCGCCATGATGATGGTGCGCTCGGATTGGTGGAATTCGTCGCGGATTTTCTTGAAGCCAAGCGCAGCGTAAAAACCTTGCGCAGTGATTGAAGAGGGGACACGCAGGAGGCTGACGCCATCTTTTATGGCGATCGATTGAATCATCGCCATCAACTGTCTTCCGATGCCTTTCCCTTGCCAGGTTGGGTCGACAAACACGCTTCGGACGACGTCCTTATCAAGACTGGCTGTTGCAACGATATGACTGTCGGTTGTTGCTACTAGCACCTGACGCCGGGTCAACAAATCAAGGATCGCCGATGGAGAAAAACTTGACTCCACTTGATCGATGATTGCGGATGAATAGTCCAGGGTATTGGACTCGCGAAGGGTGCCAATGATGATCCGACTGATTGCCAGTGCATCTGCATTGGTTGCGTTTCGAATCAGGCAACTCATTCAGGTGGCTCCTTGCGTGTGATCCCTTGATCGTAAAGGGATGTGGCGTTACTGGCGAGTATGAAAGGCGCCTGATGTATTGCGAACGCTGCATCGATTGGACATTGACTCGTTCAGATGACTGCTTTTGGCCGTTTTTTTGTTTGTTATGGACTCCCGATTGTTCCAGTCAGGCAGACCACCCACTGATAGCGCGCCCAACGATGGGCTGTTCACTACTTGCTTGATGCGTACAGCATCACGAGCAGCCGGAAGAATCAAGTGACGCCACCGCTTACATCCGGTGATGTTCCAACAAGAAGTCCACGAACAACCGCACCCGAGCCGGCATTGCCGAGCCCCCTACGAACACCGCATGAATCGGCTCCTGGTCGCCGGGGTTCCAGGCTTCCAGCAGCGGTATCAGGTCACCGCGCTGCAGATCCTCGCTCACGCTGAACTCGCCGATACGCGCAATGCCGGCACCTACTCGCGCGAGTTGTGCCAGCGCTTCACCACTGCTGCATTCGATGTTGCCGCTGACCTTCAGGGAAAACTCTCTTGCGTCGCGGATGAACGGCCAGTTGGGTTCCGCACGCCGGAAGTTGAAGCGTAGGCAGTTGTGCCGTAGCAGGTCTTCCGGTTCCTGGGGGATGCCGTGGCGCTGCAGATACTCGGGCGATGCCACCACTACCTGGCCGGTGTTGCCGATCCTGCGCGCGGTCAGCGGGCTGTCGGGCAGATGGCCAAAGCGCACCGCGACGTCGGCCTGGCCGCCGAGAATGTCGACCACTTCGTCGCCGAGGGTGAGGTCGACGACGATGTTCGGGTAGCGGGCGCTGAATGCTGCCACCAAGGGAACGATGGCCAGTCGCCCATGGCCAAGGGCGGCGCTGACGCGTAATCGGCCCTTCGGTACGCCTTGGTCGGCGATGGCTTCTTCAACCTCGGCCATGTCGGCCAGGATACGCCGGGCGCCGCGCAGGAAAGCCTCGCCCTCGGCGGTGAAGGTGATCGCTCGGGTGGTGCGCAACAGCAGGCGCGTGCCAAGACGTTGTTCGGTACGCGCGATGATCCGGCTGACCGCCGAGGGTGTCAGCCCCAATGCACGCGCGGCGGCCGACAGGCTGCCTTCCTGCGCCACCGTGGCGAACACTTCCATTTCACCTGACCTGCCGTTGAAGTCCATTTGTGCCTCTTACGCAAAGGTGATTGCCGAAAATGCTATCTACCGCCTGAAAAGGTTGGATCGTAGCATTGGCGGCATAGATAAGGAGCCTTCCATGCGTATCAATCCACCACTTGTCGCACTCGCCATTGGTGCCTTTGGCATCGGCGTTACCGAGTTCGCCCCCATGGGCATGTTGCCGGGCATCGCTGCGGATCTCGGTGTTTCCATTCCCGCCGCAGGTCTGTTGGTCAGTGCTTACGCCCTGGGCGTACTGCTCGGCGCGCCGCTGATGACCCTGACCACCGGCAGGATTCCCCGGCGCTATCTGCTGATCGGACTCATGGCGATTTTCACCCTGGGTAATCTGATGTCAGCCCTGGCCACCGATTACTACAGCCTCATGGTCGCCAGAGTGGTGACTTCACTGAACCACGGCGCGTTCTTTGGCGTTGGCTCCATCGTCGCCGCCAGCGTCGTCGCTCCGCAGAAACGAGCCGGGGCGGTTGCGGCGATGTTCATGGGCCTTACCCTGGCAACCATCGGCGATGTGCCGCTGGCCGCCTGGTTTGGCGAACTGTTCGGCTGGCGCACCGCATTCTGGGGTATCACCGGCCTCGGCGTGGTGGCCATGGCCGCGTTGTGGTTCGCCCTGCCGAACCTGCCGGCGCCGAAAAGCGTCGGCGTTATGGCCGAAATTCGGGTACTGGGCCGTGGCCCGGTGCTGGGGGCGTTGGCCCTGACCGTCGTCGGCTCGGGTGCAATGTTTACCGTCTTCACCTACATCGCGCCGATCCTCAGCAGCGAGACCCATGCGTCCACCGCCTACATCACCGCCATGCTGGTGCTGTTCGGTGTGGGGTTGACGCTGGGCAACATGTGGGGCGGCAAGGCCGCCGACCGCTCGATAGATCGCACACTGATCGTTTCGCTGAGTGTGCTGATTCTCGTCTTGCTGGCGTTCACCGTGCTGATGCGTTGGCCGCTGCCGGCCGCCGTTGCCATCCTGATATGGGGTATCGCCAGCTTCGCCCTGGTGCCGCCGCTACAGATGCGCGTCATGGAGGCTGCGAAGGACGCGCCCAATCTGGCCTCGGCGGTGAACATCGGTGCCTTCAACCTGGGCAACGCGATTGGTGCGGCGCTGGGTGGAGCGGTGATCAATGCCGGTCTGGGTTATCCGGCGATTTCCCTGGCCGGAGCGGCAGTGGCGGGTCTGGGGCTGCTGATGGTGTTGGCTTTTGCCTGGCGTTCCAGAACGATTGCAGCTGCGGTGGTGTGAGGGGGGGTAGTCACCATTGATGAGTAACGACTAGCGGCCAGTTGTTGCCTGTCGCGAAGGACTGCAAGCGACCCATTGCAGTCGCAGGCAGCCCTCATTAATGATATCGGACACACAACAGTAGTTTTCTGACTGTTCGCCTTTAGCTCGCAAGGGGATGCCGGCTTATTGTGATCTACACTCCTTGGGCGTGTGGATGGGGCCATGCCAGTCGATCCGTAAAAACCTTGTCTGGTTATCGTGTATCAGGCGAGTTCGACAACGCCTAAATTCAGGCCCTGACCGCCAACGCGACTTGGCGCTACTGAGAAAAATCCAAGAGCGTTTCATGTGTCATGCCTGGTATCTAACCGTCGGCATGAAAACTCACGACGCCAGCTTGCACTAAGCCAACGAGGTGAAAATGAACAGGAAGTCAAACCGGGGCTGGACGATGGCTGCGGCACTCGTCGTAGTGGGTTCAACGGTATTTGCTGGGTGTGCGAGCAAGAACGATCCGATCACACAGGCAAACAAGGCCGATGTGACCAAGGGCGTACCCGCACCAAGTCTCGAGCAGACCAAGGCGATCGCCGAGGAAGGTTTCATCTACGGCTTGCCGCTGGTGATGAACTACGCCGTGATGCACGAATATGCCGTCGACAAGGGCGGCCCGCAATACAAGGCGCCGTTCAACCAGATCAAGAACGAGCCTCGCGTCTTCACCTACCAAGATACGGCCATCATCACTCCGAACAGCGACACCCCGTACTCATTTGTCTGGCTGGACCTGCGCGCGGAGCCGATGGTTATCTCGGTGCCGGCAGTGGACAAGCGGCGTTACTACTCGGTGCAGATGATCGACGGCAACACTTACAACTACGGTTACATCGGCAGCCGTGCCACCGGCAACGAAGCGGGCGACTACATGGTGGTCGGTCCCGATTGGAAAGGCGCGCCCCCTCCCGGTATCAAAAAAGTCTTCACCTCCACCACCCCCTTTGCCGTGAGCGCCATTCGGACTCAGCTCTACAATGCCAAGGACATGCCGAATGTCGAGAAGGTGCAAGCGGGCTATAAGGTCCAGCCTCTTTCCGCCTTCCTCCATCAACCCGCGCCGCCCACTGCGCCGAAGATTGATTTCGTGCCGGCTACGACGGAAGGCATCAAGGCCAACTTCTACGAGTACTTGTCGGCCGCGATGGAGTATGTGCCGCCATCGGCCGACGACCAGGAGATCCGGGCCAAGCTGGCGAGCATTGGGGTGGGACCTGGTCGCACCTTCGAATTCAAGGACCTCTCGCTCGAGCACAAGGCTGTGGTCCTGCTCGGGATGAAGGCCGGTGACGAGAAGGTCGACAAGTTCCTCGCGAGCGGGACGAAGATAATCAACGGCTGGAACGTAGGCGCGTACTTCGGCGACCAAACGTTCTACAAGGCCGACTGGCTGAAGCGTGCTGGTGCTGCGAAAGGCGGCCTTTACGGCAACGACGCCGTCGAGGCGATGTATCCCAACACGCGCACCGACGGCACCGGCCATACGCTGGATACCAGCAAGCGCAAGTACACGCTGACTTTCCCGGCCGGCAAACTGCCGCCAGTCAATGCCTTCTGGTCAGTGACCATGTACGACGGCAAGAGCCAGCTGCTGGTCAAGAATCCGCTCAACCGTTACCTGATCAATTCGCCGATGCTGTCGGCGATGAAGAAAAACACGGATGGTTCACTGACGCTGTACATCCAGAAAGACTCCCCCGGCAAGGCCAAGGAGGCAAACTGGTTGCCCGCGCCTGACGATACCGTCTTTCTGGTAATGCGCCTCTATTGGCCAAAGACCGCCCCCCCTTCGATTCTTCCCGCTGGCGAAGGCAGCTGGCAGCCACCGGCGCTGGTGGTATCGAAGTAGTGCGACCCATTGCTGACACGTAGGTCGGTGTCGGCCATTGCTACCTTTTTTGCCAATAGCAGCCGATCATGAAGGGCTGCTATTGGTCTCTTGCCCACTCGACAATTGTCCCATCATGCTGCGGCTGATGAGCCTACCTTCAGGCTGCCACGCTGAGAGTCCGGGGCCGACCACTACACAGATTCCCGGCGCGCCGAAAATCAGAAAGCCCGAAAATAGTGGTTACGCAGCCATTTTCGGTTAATATTTTCTGAGTGTTCGGCGCGTATTTTAAGAAAATCTTGGCTCGGTTAAAAAAATCTAGCCAACGACTGGGGAAAAAATGGGAAATCTAGTGGGTTACGCCCATTTGATCAATGCGATGGGGCTGAAGGCTATCGGGGTAAAGAAGCCCGCACTCGTTCAACCCGTCACCCGCATTGAGCGGATCAACGGCGCGCTTGCAGTGCCGCAAGCGGTTGCACCGGAGGCTGGGGATTTTCTCGCCCACATCATCTTTGCGCTCAAACATGAGGGCGTCAATCTCTCTATTTTGGCGCAGGCTCTGCCTCGCATTGAAGGTCAACTCCTTGTCGAGGCCATAACCCAATCTCCCAGCAGTGGCTATCTGCGTAAAGTCTGCTTCCTCTGGGAAGTCTACTCCGGCGCTTTACTGGACTACACGGACAAGCCTCGGGGCCCCGGCGTCCTCCTTTTTGATCCAGAGCGCTACATCACTGGCCCATCGGTGCGAAACAACCGCTGGCGCGTGGACTTCAATGGGCTGGGGACACTCCAATATTGCGCGACGGTAGAGCGCACGCCTGAGGTCCAAGCCCTGCTTGAATACGACATTCTAGGGCGCTCGAAAGAGTTCATTGCTTCCTTGCCTAAGGAAATGATGGATCGCACCATCAACTGGGCGTACCTGAGCGAAACAGATTCCTCATTTGCGATTGAAAAGGAAGCACCAAGCCAGCAGAAGTCAGAGCGTTTCGTTCAGTTGCTGCGCCAGGCACATGACCGCCAGCCGCTTACCGAAGACTACTTGGTCTCTCTGCAAAACAATGCAATTTCCCAACCGCTTGAATGGGCGGTGGCCTTCCGGCATGAACAAAACCACCTGACCAACTCCTTTCGAGGAGCGGCAGGGGTCACCTATATCCCCCCACCTCCAGACCTTTGCCGGGATCTGATGTTCGAACTCATGGCCTTCGCAAACCGTGCACCGTTGGAGCTTGACCCGCTGGTGGCCGCCGGCATTGCCTCATTCGGGTTCGTGTTCTTGCATCCCTTCATGGATGGGAATGGCCGACTGTCGCGCTTCTTGATACACCAGGCATTGTGCTGCAGCGGTGCGCTGGAGAACGGTTTGTTACTCCCTGTCTCCGTTGCCATGAAGCGAGAGGAGCAACGCTACCTTGAAGCTCTGCAGAGCTTCTCGAAACCTGCCCGGCAATTCTGGGACGTTCGTTGGATCGATGCCGACAACATGTCGCTTAACTTCACCGGCGACCCAAGCCTCTATCGCTACTGGGATGCGACTGAATGTGTGGCCTTCACGCTGGAAATGGCCAAGCGGGCATTGGAAATTGAACTGAGGGAAGAAACCGAGTATCTGCAACGATACGACACGTTGCTCAAGGTGGTTAATGACAACTACGACGTGCGCGGCAGCCTCTTGAGCAAGCTGATAATGCAGTGCTTAGACCAGAATGGGGTCGTATCAAAGGGCCGGCGGAAGCAATACAACGGGTATATCCAAGAGGAGGTTTTCGACTTCCTGGAAGGTCACGCCCAAGCCCTTCTGGCAGAAGCCTACGCAGAGCCCGACGACTAATAGTCTAGCGACCGGGGCGGTTGAATGACCGGTGGCAGATCCCTTGGATGAAGCCATGGCCATCTCAGTCCCGCCATCTCCACTAGCTATCAGGCGGCCCAACCTTTCAAACTCCTCAGCTTTGAAAAGGCCCAAAGCGTGCGGTCGTTCACCCACGTGACAATCACTGGAATACCTCAAGTCTGTAACAGGCGCTGATCAAAGCAATCAGCAGCCTGCGACAGACTCCATTTATTCCCGACAGACTTTATTTCATAGCTCAAGCAGGCCAGGCAGGAGATCTACTTTTTCAACAGAATCGGCCGAAAGCTGCCTGTCGTGAAGGGCAGCTATCGACTCAAAGATGTCGCTAATCAACCGATCCATGGGGCTGCGCTGATTGAGCTTGCGTTACTACCCATGCGCTTTCTTCAGCCCTTGCAAGCGCACTTTCGCCCTTTGCACAGCGGGCAGGGAGGGTGGAGGTCATCAGTTCCACGGCAGTGACTTACTGAGGCGCCAGGTCTCCGTACCAGTAGGCTCCGGTGACGCCGCCATCCATGAGAAAGTCGCTGCCGGTGATGAAGGTGCCTTCGGGCCCCATCAGTAACGCCGCGACTGCACCGACTTCGTCGGGTGTGCCGCCACGGCCGGCAGCGCTGAGATCGATCATGCGGCGGTAGCCTTCGCCACGCGGACCGCTCAATTCGTCTCTGGCCAGTGGGGTGAAGATGATGCCGGGGCTGATGGCGTTGACTCGTGCCCCGCGCTTGCCCCAGCGTACGGCCTCGGCCATCACGCGCAGCGAATTGGCGCGCTTGGAGATCTGATAGGCGTTCAATGGATCAGTCACCTGGTCGGCCTGAAGCATGGGCAGTGCCAGCAATTGCTCGACAGGCGTGGTGGCCAGTGCCTTGTCCTGTTCGGGTGTCAGGGCGGGCAGGCGATGGCCGGACTGCGAGGCGATGACGATTGCCGAGCCGCCCTCGGCGATCACTTTGCCAAACGCTTCCAGCACCGGGGCGGTGCCATAGAGGTCCACTCGCAGGATGGTCGCTACCGGCGCTTGGGAAGGTGAAACACCCGCCGCGTGGATCACGCCGGTGATGTCACCTATGGCGGTTGCCATTCGAACCAGTGCCTCGACCGATTCGCGCGAAGAAACGTCGACGACGGTCGTGCTGACTTCGAAGCCTGCGTCGAGTAGCACCTTGGCCGCTGCGTCAGCGTTCTCCAGGCGCAGGTCGGCCAGCAGGACATGTTTACCCGCGCTGACGCGGCGGGCAATCGCCTGGCCAATCGAACCTGCTCCAATGACGACTATGACTTTGCGGGTGTTTTTCATGAGGACCTCGTGTGAATTCGATCAAAGCCCTTGGGCGTACTGTTCGTCGCTGACCTGTTCCAGCCAGTCGACCACTTCGCCGTCCAGCACTTCGGCAATGGCGATATGCGTCATTGCAGTGGTGGCGGTCGCGCCGTGCCAGTGTTTGATGTTTGGTGGAATCCACACGGTGTCTCCCGGTTTGATTGAACGAACCGGTTGCCCCAACGCCTGCACCAGTCCGGATCCCGCGGTGACGATCAAGGTCTGGCCCAACGGGTGAGTGTGCCAGGCAGTGCGAGCGCCCGGTTCAAAGGTCACGGTGGCGCCGCTGACCCGCGCCTCTTGTGTCCCCTTGAACGGCGCGTCGACCCGAACAGTGCCGGTAAAGTAATCGGCGGGTCCCTTGGCGGAAGGCTGCGAGCCGTTCGGGTTAATGACGAGCATGGGTTTTTCCCCTTCTGCGGTTACATCGAAAGCGAGCAATGACAGCGACAACGCCGTGGCCGCGAGATTTTTCATGACGGTTCCCTTGAGGCAACAGCCGTCGGTGACGACCTGAATGGATCTAAAATCTATCAGCTGCTCATTAATATGATTAGAGGCTAGAATCCGAAAATATTTATGTGAGGTTCTCATCAATGCTCAGGGAAAACGCCAGTGATCTGCTTGCCTTCCTCGCCGTGGCAAAGGAGCGAAGCTTTACCAAGGCCGCTGCCAGGCTCGGCGTCTCCCAATCAGCGCTGAGCCATACAATTCGTGGCCTGGAAGCGCGCCTTGGACTGCGTTTGTTGACGCGCACCACCCGCAGCGTTTCGCCCACCGAGGCCGGCGAGCGCCTGATGAGCAGGGTGGGACCCCACTTCGAGGAAATCGAACTGGAGCTGGCTGACCTGAGTGATCTGCGCGACACCCCTGCGGGCAATATCCGTATCAACGCAATGGATCACGTGCTGGACCAGATCATTCGGCCCGTGCTCAAAGACTTCCTCCCCAGGTATCCGGACATCTCGGTGGAAGTCTGTTGCGACTACAGCTTCGTCGACATCGCCGCACAGGGCTTTGATGCCGGGGTCAGGCTGGGCGAGGACGTGGCGCAAGGCATGATTGCCACGCGTATCGGGCCGGACATGCGCATGTCGGTGGTGGGGTCTCCTGGCTACTTTGCCAACCGCGAACTACCCACGACGCCTCGGGCGCTCACAGATCACTTGTGCAATAACCTGCGCTTGCCCACCAACGGCGGCCTGTATGCCTGGGAGTTCGCCAAGGATGGCGAACGTCTCAAGGTTCGCGTGACAGGCCAGGTGACCTACAACGGTGTTTATCAGCTGTTGGCAGCGGCGCTGGACGGTTTCGGGTTGAGCTACATTCCCCATGACCTGGTCGCGCCTCACCTCGAAGCCGGGCGCCTGGTTCAAGTGCTGGAAGACTGGTCGCCATGGTTTTCCGGTTTTCATCTCTATTACCCGAGTCGGCGCCAGGCGTCGCCCGCGTTTGCGTTGCTGGTGGAGGCGTTGCGTTACAAGAACCCATCCTCTTCGACGTCCTGAGGCTCCCGTAGCGCGATATCCTGGCTGCTGGCGATCATGCGCATGACACAACCGGTGAACAAGTCCGTCAGGTGCTGTTGGGTGATCTGCACTTCGCTCCACTGCAACTGGCCATAGAGCATGCCCATCACCGCGTGGGTGATCAGGCAGATCTCGGCATCCGGCTTGCCCTTCACCCGGTATTGCTCGGCGATGATGTCGCTCAACAGCTTGCTGTGTGCGCGCTTCGACTGGTCGGCGTGGCGTTGCTGTTCCTCGTTGAGGTTGACGAACTCGCGGGTCACCAGGATCAATCGGTGCCTTTCAAGCAGAGCAAAGCTGACGAATGCCTGGACAAAACGACGTAGCCGTTCGGTTGGGTTCCTGGCGCCTTTCAGGCGGCGCCTGGTCGTGAGCAGCAAGTCTGACAAGGCGGACTCGATGAGCTCGAACAACAAGCACTGTTTATTTTCGATGTGGTGGTAAAGCGACCCGGCCTGCAGCCCCAGGTGACCTGCCAGGTCACGCAGGCCAATGGCCTGGAAGCCGCGTGTGGCGAAGAGTTCGACTGCAGCGTGAACAAGCCGGTCGCGAGGGGTGGGTGGCGAAAGGGCGCAGGCGTTAGCGGCAGGCATGGAAGAAACTCGATCTGGCTTAGGGACAGGGCAGCCCGGGCGAGCGGCCCTGTGTTGAGGTGGATCAGACCGGGGTGGTCTCCTGCGGCAGAATCAGTCGCGAAGGAATCCGTTGTCGCGAACCCCGCGCCACCCAGTAGTAGATGATGGCGGGAACGATCAGGCCGATCAGCCATGAGATATCGGTGCCGCCCAGTGTCTCGACCAGGGGACCAGTGTAGAAACTGGTAGCAATGAACGGCATCTGAATCAGTACCCCAAGTGTGTAGACCGCAATGCCCGGCAGGTTCCAGCGTCCATAGCGGCCATCGGGATCGGACAGGGCGGGTATGTCGTAGCGCTCTTTGGTCACCAGGTAGAAATCCACCAGGTTGATAGCGCTCCAGGGGGTGAAAAACGCCAGCAGGAACAGGATGAAGGCGGAAAAATCATGCAGGAACGAGTGCCGCCCCATCAGTGCCAGCGCTGTCGCCAACCCGACCATGATCAGGATGTAGACCGAGCGCAGGGTCCTGGAGATTTCCTGATTGCCGCGAAAGCCGCTGACGATCGTGGCCAGGGACATGAAGCTGCCGTAGGCGTTGAGAGTGGTGATGGTGACCTTGCCGAACACGATACTGAAAAACAGCAGCGAGGCGACAAAGCCACTCGCCCCCAGGCCAACGATGTAGGACACCTCATGGCCGGCAAACTGATCGCCCGCCAGCGCCGCGACGAACACGCCGAAGATCATCGAGATCTGTGTGCCGATCACCGATCCCAGGCCCACGGCGAGAAAGGTCTTCACGGCGGATGTGGTTCTCGGCAGGTAGCGCGAATAGTCCGCGACGTAGGGGCCGAAGGCGATTTGCCAGGAGGCTGACAGCGAGATGGCCAACAGAAAACTGCTCAGGGAAAAATGCCGGTTGGCCAGCAGTTCGCCGATGTCGTGGGCCGACAGCAAGCGATAGAACAGGTAGAAAAACGACACCACGCCAATCAGGCTCGACAGCCGCCCGATCACATGGATGGTCCGATAACCGAGAACGGTCAGCACGACGATCATGGCCGCGAAAATCAGAATGCCGCTGGCATCGCTGACGTTCATCAGTTGGCTGATGGCCTGGCCGGCGAGCACCGAACCGCTGGCCGAAAACCCCACATACATCAGGCAGGCCAGCACGATGGGAATGACCGCGCCATAGACGCCGAACTGCACGCGACTGGAGATCATCTGGGGCAGGCCAAGCTGTGGCCCCTGGGCCGCATGCAGGGCCATGATCGCGCCGCCCAGCAGTTGCCCGATCAGCAGGCCGATCAACGACCAGAACACATCACCGCCCAGCACCACGGCCAGCGCCCCGGTAACAATCGCGGTGACTTGCAGGTTGGCGCCGAACCATAGTGTGAACTGGCTGAGCAGCCGGCCATGGCGCTCCGATTCGGGGATGTAATCGATGGATCGCCGTTCTATATACGTCTTGCGCTGCGCACTTTCTTTGGAGGCGGACATGGCGGTTCCTCTCGGGTGTCGTGGCATACGACAACCTTCTCGGGTTGGGATAAAAAGGGCGGGGCCTGGGATCAGGCCCCGGTTGTCGCGTTGTTAACGCTGGGCGTCGAGCACGCTTCGCGAAATGATGATTTTCTGTACTTCCGAGGTGCCCTCGAAAATTCGCAGGATGCGCGCGTCGCGAACGTAGCGCTCCAGCGGGAGGTCGCGGATGTAGCCATAGCCACCGTGCAGCTGCAGCGCGGCATCGGTGACGAAGCCGGCGCATTCGGCGGCGAACAGCTTGGCGGTGGCCGACTCCAGGCTGAAACGTTCACCGCTGTCGCGACGCGCGGCGGCTTTCCAGGTGAGCATGCGCGCGGCTTCCAGTTGCGTGTGCATGTCGGCCAGGCGCCATTGCGTGCCTTGATAGGCCGCCAGCGGCTTGGGCCCGATCTGCCGTTCGCGGACCCAGCCCAGGCTGGCCTGCAACGCCGCATTGGCCACCCCCAGGGACATCGCCGCCACTTCGACGCGGCCGCGATCGAGCACCGCCATGGCCGTGTTGAAACCGTCGCCTTCGCTACCCAGTAGTGCCGACGCGGGCAACCAGCAGTCCAGGGATAGCTCATAGATGGTGCTACCGCGCAGGCCCATGGTTTTTTCCGGGCTGGAAAAACTGATGCCCTCGGTGCCCTGGGGAATCATGAAGGCGCTGATGCCCTTGTGCCCGGCGTCGGCGTCGGTCTTGGCATAGAGCACGATGAAACCGGCTTCGCGGGCGTTGGTGATGTAGTGCTTGCTGCCGCGAATTCTCCAGCCACCGTCTTCAGGTTGCGCACGGCAGCGCATGTCGGCCGGGTTGGAACCCGCGGCCGGTTCGGTCAGGGCGAAGGCACCGAGCAACTCGCCGCTGGCGGCGCGGGGCAACCATTCCTGCTTTTGCGCTTCGGTGCCGCCGATCAGGATCGAGTCGGTCGCCAGGAAGTGCGCGGTCAAGGCCGACGCGGTGGAGGCACAAGCACCGGCCACGGCCTCGACCACACGGCTCATGGCCAGGCTGCCAATCCCCAGCCCGCCATATTCCTCCGGCAGGTTGATGCCCATGCCACCCAGTTCTGCCAAGGCTTGCAGGCTTTCGGCGCAGAAGGTTTCGGTTTCGTCGTAATGCTGGGCGCGGGGCTGGATCACCTCGCGGGCCAGTTTTTCAGCGGATTCGATCACCGCCATTTCGACTTGATCCAATTCAAAGTTCATGGGAAAGCTCCTGTTTGTTCATGCCGAATGCCGCATTGTCAGCGCCCAGGCGTGGGGCGAGGGTGACGGCGTGGGGTTTGTGGCCATTGAAGAAAACCGGTTGCGGCACCAGCGGTTGCGCGGCGCCCTCGGGCCGGATCAGCAGTTGACGGGCGTGCGCCTGTTCACTGTCGGCGGCCTGGGCGAGGTTCCACACCGGGGAGGAGGGCACGCCGGCATCGAGCAGGATGTCGCAGGCCTGCTCGACGCTCAGCTGGCGCGTCCAGTGTTCGATTTGTGCGCGCAACGCCGGCTCGTTCAACGTCCGTTGCGGGTCCTCGGCGAAGAGTGGGTCGTTGGCCAGTTCCGGCTTGCCCATGCACTGGCACAAGCGTTGGAACAGCTTGTCGCTCGCCACCGCGATGACCACCTGGCCGTCGGCTGCAGAGTAGGTGTCGAAGGGTGTCGATACCGGATGGCGGTTGCCGACCAGGCCGGGCGCAACGCCGTGGGCGAAGAGATTGGACAGCCCGGTCATTTGCAGGCTGAACAACACATCAAACATGGCCACGTCGATAAATTGCGCGCCCGGGGTGTGCCGCTCGCGGGCGAACAGCGCCGAGCTGATCGCCCAGGCGGCATAGACACCGGCACACAGATCGCCGATGGACTCGCCGCTGCGCGTCGGTCCCGTCTCGGCAAAACCGGTGACGCTCATCAGGCCGGACATCGCTTGCGCGACAATGTCGTAGGCGGGCTTGTTGGACAGCGGGCCGTGCTGGCCAAAGCCGGAAATGCTCGCGTAGATCAGCCTCGGGTTGTATTGCTTGAGGGTATCGAAGTCGATGCCCAGGCGACGGGTTACGCCGGGGCGGAAGTTCTCCACGACGACGTCGGCATCGCGTACCAATTCATACAACAGGGCCAGGTCCTGGGCAGACTTGAAGTCCATCTCGACACTGCGCTTGCCGCGATTGATCAGGCCGAAATAGACGCTTTCGCCATCCTTGAACGGGCCCAGGTGGCGGCTGTCATCGCCGTGCCCCGGCACTTCGAACTTGATGACGTCGGCGCCGAGGTCTGCCAGCATGGCGGTGCAGTGCGGGCCGGCCAGTACGCGGCTCAGGTCCAGTACGCGAACGCCCTGTAGTTGTTGGGTAAACGGGTTGTTGCTCATGGCAGTTTCCTCGGGGAAAGGGGCTGAATTGTTATTCCGGATGTGCAATCCCCCTGTAGGAGCGAGCTTGCTCGCGAAGGCGTCTTTCCTGACACACCTCGGTGCGGCATTCGCTGGCAAGCCAGCTCCTACAGGTTTGCGTCGGCCAAGGCCGGTTTTTTATTTACCGGTAATCATCGGCAGGTTCAGCCCTTGCTCCTTGGCGCAGTCGATCGCGATCTGGTAACCGGCATCGGCATGGCGCATCACGCCGGTCGCCGGGTCGTTGTGCAACACGCGAGCGATACGCTCGGCCGCTTCATCGGTACCGTCG
>NZ_JAXDEQ010000177.1:0-407 GCF_035065025.1 Pseudomonas sp. YuFO8
GCTCGGCAATGCAGGTGTAGAACTCACCGTGATCACGCACTTCACCGGCCTGCTGCACGCGGCCTTCCACCAGCAGCGCGGCACACACGTGGCACACGCCGTTGCGACAGGCCTGAGGGCATTCGTACCCCCGACGGCGCGCGCCTTCGAGGATTCGCTCGCCGGGGACCAGCTCCAGCACGGCGCCGGAAGGTTGCAGGGTTACACGCATCAATCTATTCCCAATTCTTTCCATATCGCATCGACACGGGCGGTGACAGCTTCATCCTTGACGATCACCCGACCCCATTCGCGGGTGGTTTCACCCGGCCACTTGTGGGTGGCGTCCAGGCCCATCTTCGAACCCAGGCCCGACACCGGCGAGGCGAAGTCGAGGTAGTCGATCGGCGTGTTGTCGATCATCACCG
>NZ_JAXDEQ010000178.1:0-406 GCF_035065025.1 Pseudomonas sp. YuFO8
GCCGATCTGTTGTTTTTCGCAGTAGGCCAGGACCTTGTTCAAGTCCCGCCGGTAGGCTTCCAGGGTGTGGGGCGACACCTGGCGCTCGTTGCGCAGGTGAGCGCAATAAGCGTCCAGTTGCCGTTCCATGGCTAGCGCACCGCGCGCAGGGCGGTGGTGAAGCGCGGCAGGACGCGGCCCAGTACCTCGGCGATGTAGGTCAGGAACAGCGTGCCCACTGAGCTTTTGTAATGCTGTGGATCACGGCTCGCGATGGCCAGCACGCCGTGCAGGCCTTGATGGCTGAGCGCGACCACCGCCGTGGAACCGATCTGCTTGCGCTGTTCGGCACCAAACAGGAAGTCCAGCTCATGTTCGCGCAAGGTGCCGCTGATGGTCTTGCCTTCGGACAACAGGCCGCCGATGG
>NZ_JAXDEQ010000179.1:0-406 GCF_035065025.1 Pseudomonas sp. YuFO8
CCAGTGTCTTGCCCATGCGCCCGGCAGCGCCCATTACGGCTATACGTCGCATACTCAATTCCTTACAGGTCGCCGAAGAAGCGCTTCACGCCATCGAAAAAGCCCGCAGTCTTCGGCGAGTGGGAGTCATCACCTTCCATCGAGCTACGGAACTCTTCAAGCAATTCACGCTGACGACGGTTCAGGTTGACCGGTGTTTCTACCGCCACACGGCACATCAGGTCGCCAGCACCGCCGCCGCGCACCGGCGCAACGCCTTTGCCACGAATACGGAACTGCTTGCCGGTCTGGGTACCCTCAGGGATCTTGAGCTTGACTCGACCATCCAGAGTCGGAATTTCCAGCTCGCCGCCCAAGGCAGCATCGACAAAACTGATAGGCACTTCACAGAACAGGTGCTTGCCGT
>NZ_JAXDEQ010000180.1:0-406 GCF_035065025.1 Pseudomonas sp. YuFO8
ATTGACCGAACTGCTAAACCCGACCGCTGAAAATGCAGCAGCAACAGTCTTCGCTGGCAAGCCAGCTCCTACAAAAATGTGCCTCTACCTTGGTTTCGAGCGCGACATATACCTTGTAGGAGCCGGCTTGCCGGCGAAGGCGGCCTTGAGTCTGGTGCGAGTCTTTCGGGCCTCTTCGCTGGCAAGCCAGCTCCTACAAAAATGTGTCTCTACCATGGTTTCGTGCGCGACATTTACCTTGTAGGAGCCGGCTTGCCGGCGAAGGCGGCCTTGAGTCTGGTGCAAGTCTTTCGGGCCTCTTCGCTGGCAAGCCAGCTCCTACAAAAACGTGCCTCTGCCATGGTTTCGTGCGCGACATATACCTTGTAGGAGCCGGCTTGCCGGCGAAGGCGGCCTTGAGTCTGGT
>NZ_JAXDEQ010000181.1:0-405 GCF_035065025.1 Pseudomonas sp. YuFO8
GGCCGCAAACAGCCGCACCGCCCAGGCATCCTGCTCCAAACCATCGCCAAAGCCTTGGTAGGCGAAGTCGATCAGTGGCAGCAACTGGCGCTCGCGCACGATCTGCAGCACCTGGCGCCAGTCGTCCTGGGACAGGTCGAAACCGGTCGGGTTATGGCAGCAGGCGTGCAGCAGCACCACGTCGCCCTTGGGCACGGTGGACAGGGTGGCGAGCATCGCCGCCACATCCAGGCGGTTGTCAGCGCCCACGTAAGGGTAATGACTCACCGGGATCCCGGCCTTGGCAAAGATCGTTTCGTGGATCGGCCAGGTCGGGTTGCTCAACCAGACGCCACGACCGGGCAGGTTGTGCGCAATGAAGTCGGCGCTCAGGCGCAGGGCGCCGGTGCCTCCTGGGGTCTGGGT
>NZ_JAXDEQ010000182.1:0-404 GCF_035065025.1 Pseudomonas sp. YuFO8
GGCAAGCCAGCTCCTACAGGTTTTGCGGGTGTATGTCGGGTTTGCGGCGCGACACACATCTGTCGGAGCCGGCTTGCTGGCGATGCGATGGTGAAGCTGCTGCCGCCATCGCTGGCAAGCCAGCTCCTACAGGTTTTGCGGGTGTATGTCGGGTTTGCGGCGCGACACACCTCTGTAGGAGCCGGCTTGCTGGCGATGCGAGGGTGAAGCTGCTGCCGCCATCGCTGGCAAGCCAGCTCCTACAGGTTTTGCGGGTGTATGTCGGGTTTGCGGCGCGACACACCTCTGTAGGAGCCGGCTTGCTGGCGATGCGATGGTGAAGCTGATGCCGTCTTCGCTGGCAAGCCAGCTCCTACAGGTTTAGCGGGTGTATGTCGGGTTTGCGGCGCGACACACATCTGTCG
>NZ_JAXDEQ010000183.1:0-404 GCF_035065025.1 Pseudomonas sp. YuFO8
GGCGACCTGATCACCACCGCCGGCTTGATGGCCTGGTCCGAACTCGGCCTACGCCTGGTCGATCGCCTGATGGGCCCGAGCATCGCGGCCGATACCGCGCGTTTCCTGGTGATCGAGCACAGTGACAGCGCCAGCCAATGCGGCAGCAACTTCGCGCCGATACTCGGCCACGGCGACGCGGCCATCCTCAGGGTTCAGCACTGGCTTCAAGCCAGTGGCGCGGTGGATGTTTCCCTTACGGCAATGGCCCAGGAAGCGGGTCTGGAAGAGCGCACCTTCCTGCGGCGCTTTCGCAACGCGACGGGCTTGAAACCCACCGAGTACTGTCAGCACTTGCGGGTGGGCAAGGCGCGGCAGATGCTGGAGTTCACCAACGGCACCATCGACCATATCGCATGGACCGT
>NZ_JAXDEQ010000184.1:0-401 GCF_035065025.1 Pseudomonas sp. YuFO8
TCTGTAAGGGTAGTTTACTCCGCAAAAAACGCACCGCTCCCTCCGACTTTTCCCGAGTCTATCTCTGCGATACGGGCGGCAAAGTTGCCTCTCGATAGCTTGGATCTAGAGGGTGCAACCCTCCGTTGCCAGGATTTGTCAAAGCTGAACCTAACCCGAATGAACGGGCAGTGGATCAGAGGCACTGGCGCTAAGTTCATTGAGTCGCAGTTATATATGGCCAACTTCACGCAAAGCGAACTCAATGCATCCTCATATGCAAGGGCTACAGCTGATAGTTCAATATTTGACCGATCCAATATGCTCTATACGGATTTCTCCGACTCAATTGTTAGATGGGCAAGCTTTAAGAGTGCGACGCTCAATGGATCAGACTTCTCTCGATCAGACCTTTCGCAGTC
>NZ_JAXDEQ010000185.1:0-401 GCF_035065025.1 Pseudomonas sp. YuFO8
AAATGCTTTGGCTATTGCTTCGATCACCGGGACTACCCGTTCCAATTCCTGTTCAGGAGCCAGTTGCTCACCTCCCGGCCGGGTGCTTTGTCCGCCGATATCCAGTATAACAGCTCCTTCTTCCAGCATCTGCGCCGCCTTTTGCAACGCAGTATCTATGGTTTGCTGCCTGCTGCCACTATAAAATGAATCGGGAGTACTGTTGATGATACCCATGACAACAGGCTTCTCAATGACGAGTAACCTTCCACCGCAGTTAAGTGTGAACATTCTGTCTATTGGTTTATATTGCATCCGCATCAAAGATATTCAAAGCCTTTAACGTTTGTTCCAATAATGAGCCAGACCAACCAGCAATTTGACCAGGCCATTGCACAGAGCCGGGATATTTTTCTGAAAAA
>NZ_JAXDEQ010000186.1:0-401 GCF_035065025.1 Pseudomonas sp. YuFO8
TGTCCGGCGAGGGCGCGCAAGACGCGCTTGGGTTCGATCAGCGGAATGGCCGGCTGGTTGGCGATTAAAAGTCGCGATTGTACTGCATCGGACGCGGGATTTATCCACAGCCGGTCAGTGCGCAGTGGGCGATTGTTGCCGAACAGCGGTAGAATCCCCGCTCTTTAGTTATCCACAAGTGGCCGAGCTGTGCTTATCGAGTCCCGACGTCGCGCTTACTTGACCGCCATGCAGGTGGTCAACTGGCTGCCCCGCACCGAACTGCCGTTTGCCGCGCCCTCGCGGCCGGAGCTGTTGCAGGCGCTTGAGCCCTATGAGGCGTTCGAGTCGTCGGGCGAGGAGGCGGCCGCGCCGGTGGCGATGGTCAAGCCTGCACCTGAAGCGCGCCCGGTCGTTGAGCG
>NZ_JAXDEQ010000018.1:0-127504 GCF_035065025.1 Pseudomonas sp. YuFO8
CGATGCATCGCCGATGGTAGTGTGGGGTTTCCCCATGTGAGAGTAGGTCATCGTCAAGATTAAATTCCGAAACCCCTATCTGCGCATGCAGGTAGGGGTTTTGTTTTTGTCCGCAGGAAAATCTGTCACCCCGGGTTTCTATGCAAGGGCTCAGGGCGTGGCTATCATGCGGGCCTCATTGTGAGGCGAGACCTGCATGCTGACGTTGTTAGAGCTTCTTAAAGATGGCCGATTCCATTCGGGCGAGGCGCTGGGCGCTGCCCTGGGTATCAGTCGCAGTGCTGTGTGGAAGCAGCTTCAGCATCTTGAGGCTGAGCTGGGGTTGTCCATTCATAAGGTTCGAGGACGCGGCTATCAACTGGCTGCGCCGTTGACTCTGCTTGATCCCGTGGAGGTAGAGCGACTGGCTCCCTCTTGCAAATGGCCAGTTCTGGTCTTCGACTCTCTTGATTCCACCAATGCCGAAGCCTTGCGCGCCATCGAGCGGCACCAGGTTGCGCCTTTTGTTGTGCTTGCCGAGCGGCAGACTGCGGGCCGCGGGCGGCGAGGGCGAAAATGGGTCAGTCCATTCGCAGAGAATATCTACTACAGCCTGGTCTTGCGGATCGAGGGGGGCATGCGCCAGCTGGAAGGCTTGAGCCTTGTCGTGGGGCTCGCCGTCATGCAGGCCTTGCGCGAGCTTGGTATTCCCGGTGTGGGCTTGAAATGGCCCAACGATGTGCTGGTGGGGCAGAAGAAGATCGCCGGCATCCTGCTTGAGTTGGTGGGGGACCCTGCCGACGTCTGTCACGTGGTGCTGGGTGTCGGGATTAATGTAAACATGCAGATGACCGATGAAGTCGACCAGCAATGGACGTCCATGCGCCTGGAGTCGGGCAGGGCGTTTGATCGCAATCGCCTGGTCGCGCAGCTGGGGGAAATGCTGCAGAAGTACCTGGCTCGCCATCAGGCGGATGGCTTTTCGGCAATCCAGGCTGAGTGGGAGCAGCATCACCTGTGGCAGGGGCGTGCGGTGTCGTTGATTGCGGGTGCAAACCAAATAGATGGCGAAGTGCTGGGCATCGATGGTCAGGGTGCGCTGCGCTTGAAGGTGGGTGATGTGGAAAAAGTCTTCAGTGGTGGTGAGCTAAGTCTGAGGTTGCGTCATGATTCTTGAGCTCGACTGCGGAAACAGTTTCATCAAGTGGCGCGTCCTCGAGGCGAATGCCCGTCAGGTCGTGGGAGAGGGTGTCGTCGATTCCGACCTGGCATTGCTTGAGGGTGTGAAAGAGATTCAAGGCCTTGCCCTGAAGTTCTGTCGCCTGGTGAGTGTCAGGACGGCCGAAGAAACCGGTGACTTGATTGCCCGGCTGAAGGCGACCTTCGATATCTCAGTGGTCTGTGCAGCCCCCACAGAGGCAATGGCCGGTGTTCGCAACGGCTATGAGGAATTCGAACGACTGGGCCTTGATCGCTGGCTGGCGCTGCTGGGAGGTTTTCATCTGGCGTCTGGCGCCTGCCTTGTACTTGATTTTGGTACGGCGGTGACTGCGGACTTTGTTTCCGGGAATGGAGAGCATCTCGGAGGGTTCATATGCCCTGGGATGCCATTGATGCGAAACCAGCTGCGCACCCACACCCGCAAGATTCGTTATGGAGATCTGGCGGCTGAGCGCGCCTTGGAGCGGCTTGTTCCAGGTCGTACAACGGTCGAGGCGGTTGAGCGCGGCTGCCTGCTGATGCTTCGGGGGTTCGTTCTGACGCAGCTGGAGATGGCGCGTGGTTATTGGGGGGAGAGTTTTACGGTATTCCTCACTGGTGGCGATGCGACGCTGGTCAGCGAGATCGTGCCTGAGGCTCGGGTGGTTCCCGACCTGGTGTTCGTCGGCTTGGCGATGGCATGCCCTTTGTCCTGAGGTCTTTATGCGTTGGTTGTTTCTGCTGCTGCTCGTTCTCAATGTGTTCTATTACGTCTGGCATCAACAGGAGGCCCCCCTGCGAGCCAAGGATGTGACGCCCCTGAGCTTGTATCGCGGCTCCCAGCAGGACATTCGTCTCTTGAGCGAGGCGACGGACAAGGCCAAGGATAAAGGGCAGGTGGCGCAGGCAGAGGCGGAGTGCCTATATCTGGGTGGTTTTACTCGCCAGGAGGTCGAGCAAGCGCTTGAACGCAGGTTGACCGGCATGGGCGTGAAGTATCAGTCGCTGCCGCCCAGTGCCGCTGAACCCCCTGCGTACTGGGTCCGAGTGGCCCCTGAAAGCAAGCGCTGGCTGGATGACCTGCAGCTGATAAACCTTTCTAGAGAATTCAATGAGTTAAAACATAAAATAATGCTGTGTGGGGGGGTTGCACCCACCGAATAGTTTGCATAGAATGGCGCCCGCTCCACAGCGAAGACCTAAAGCGGTCAACGATGTGAAGCGAGGTCAACGCAGATAAGCTCAGGATTTTAATGAGAAAAATGCTTGACAGAAGGCTGGCATGATGTAGAATGCCGGCTCGCTTAGGAGGGGTTCCCGAGCGGCCAAAGGGATCAGACTGTAAATCTGACGTCTACGACTTCGAAGGTTCGAATCCTTCCCCCTCCACCATTTTTAGCGAGAGCTGCAAGCCTCGCGGGTATAGTTTAGTGGTAGAACCTCAGCCTTCCAAGCTGATGATGCGGGTTCGATTCCCGCTACCCGCTCCACGTTTGCAGGTTTTGCACAGTGTTACGCTCTTGTAGCTCAGTTGGTAGAGCACACCCTTGGTAAGGGTGAGGTCAGCGGTTCAAATCCGCTCAAGAGCTCCATATAACAAGGCAGATATGAAAATATCTGCCTTTGTTTTAATGGCCTGGTTGTGTTTCGTTGTGCTTGAGGGCGGTTTGAGTCCCAGGTGCTGGTGGAGTGCAAAGGTCATTGAGTAAGTGTTGTAAAGTCTTTTTCGGGCCTGCATAATGGTCGGCCTGATTTTGTTTTAGGTCAGTAGCTCAATTGGCAGAGCGACGGTCTCCAAAACCGTAGGTTGGGGGTTCGATTCCCTCCTGACCTGCCAGATTCACTCGGTGTGTCTGGCTTTCTTTTCACAGGATCTTCATAGATGACTCCTAAAGCTGAAGCTCAAGGCTCGCGCTTAGATCTGCTCAAGTGGCTAGTAGTAGTCGCTTTGGTGGCTGTTGGCGTTGTTGGCAATCAGTATTACTCTGCTTCGCCAATCCTGTACCGCGTGCTCGCTTTGCTTGTGATCGCTGCTGTAGCTGCCTTTGTAGGCCTGCAGACGGTCAAGGGCAAGTCTTTCTTTGTACTGGTTAAGGAAGCGCGCACCGAGATTCGTAAAGTCGTATGGCCAACTCGCCAAGAAACCACGCAGACCACGTTGATCGTTGTGGCTGTTGTCCTGGTTATGGCGTTGCTGTTGTGGGGTCTTGATTCCCTGCTCGGCTGGCTTGTTTCCTTGATTGTCGGCTAAGGGTGTCCCGTGGCTAAGCGTTGGTACGTTGTGCATGCTTACTCCGGTTACGAGAAGCATGTTATGCGCTCGCTGATCGAGCGCGTGAAGCTGGCTGGCATGGAAGATGGCTTCGGCGAAATTCTGGTTCCCACTGAAGAAGTGGTTGAAATGCGTAATGGCCAGAAGCGCAAGAGCGAACGTAAGTTCTTCCCTGGCTATGTGCTGGTCCAGATGGATATGAACGAGGGTACTTGGCACTTGGTCAAGGATACTCCTCGTGTGATGGGCTTCATCGGCGGTACTGCCGATAAGCCGGCACCGATCACGGATAAAGAGGCAGAAGCGATTCTGCGTCGCGTCGCCGATGGTAGCGACAAGCCTAAGCCGAAGACGTTGTTCGAGCCGGGCGAGTCGGTGCGCGTCAATGACGGTCCGTTTGCCGATTTCACCGGCACGGTCGAAGAGGTCAACTACGAAAAGAGCCGGATCCAGGTCGCGGTGCTCATTTTCGGACGCTCTACCCCGGTAGAGTTGGAGTTCAGTCAGGTCGAAAAGGTCTAACTGAACAAGCATCCCAACCCCGCAGCCTTAGGCTGTGGGGTTTTGTCGTCACTGGGATAAACGCGCAAGTAACCGGGGAGCCTTTCGAGGCGTTTGAACCCGTAATTGGAGTGCCTCATGGCCAAGAAGATTACCGCTTACATCAAGCTGCAAGTGAAGGCCGCTCAGGCTAACCCAAGCCCACCTGTTGGTCCTGCTCTGGGTCAGCACGGCGTGAACATCATGGAATTCTGCAAGGCTTTCAACGCCCGTACTCAGGGTCTTGAGCCAGGTCTGCCGACTCCAGTGATCATCACTGTCTACAGCGACCGTAGCTTCACGTTCGAAACCAAATCCACCCCTGCTTCGGTTCTGCTGAAGAAGGCGGCCGGTCTGACCAGCGGTTCCGCTCGTCCGAACACCGTTAAGGTTGGCACTGTAACCCGTGCTCAGCTGGAAGAAATCGCGAAAACCAAAAACGCGGATCTGACTGCAGCTGATATGGAAGCAGCCGTGCGTACTATCGCCGGTTCTGCTCGTAGCATGGGCCTTAACGTGGAGGGTGTGTAATGGCTAAGCTGACCAAGCGTCAAAAGGCTATCGCCGGCAAAATCGAAGCAGGCAAGGCCTACAACTTTGTAGACGCCGCTGCTCTGCTGGCTGAGCTGTCGACTGTCAAGTTCAGCGAGTCGTTCGACGTTGCTGTAAACCTGGGTGTTGACCCGCGTAAATCCGACCAGGTCGTTCGTAGCGCTACTGTGCTGCCACACGGCACTGGCAAGACCGTTCGCGTTGCTGTGTTCACCCAGGGTCCAGCTGCTGAAGCCGCTCTGGCTGCCGGCGCTGACCGTGTAGGCATGGACGACCTGGCTGCCGAAATGAAAGGCGGCGACCTGAACTATGACGTAGTGATCGCATCCCCGGATGCCATGCGCGTTGTAGGTCAACTGGGTCAGATCCTCGGTCCACGTGGTCTGATGCCTAACCCGAAAGTCGGTACCGTAACTCCAGACGTAGCTACCGCGGTTAAAAACGCCAAGGCTGGTCAGGTTCGTTATCGCACCGACAAAAACGGCATCATCCACACTTCCGTTGGCAAGATCGGCTTCGACGCCGTCAAGCTGAAGGAAAACGTTGAAGCCCTGATCGCTGATCTGAAGCGTATCAAGCCAGCTTCCTCGAAAGGCATCTACGTCAAGCGCGTTACCCTGAGCACCACTATGGGCCCAGGTCTGGTTATCGACCAGAGCTCGCTGGACGCGTAAGACACAGATTGGCGCGAGTGATCGCGCCAATTGAAAAATTGGGGTCCCTGCCTGGCGGGGGCTATCCAAGACCGTAGGCGACGCAAGTCTTAAACCACAAGCCTACGCAGATGGTGCTCCCGGTTCCTTACCGAATCAGACACCAAAACGACATCCGGTTTCGACCAGATGAAACGGTAACAAGCAGGAGTTAAACCCGTGGCAATTAAACTCGAAGACAAGAAGGCCATCGTCGCTGAAGTCAACGAGGCTGCCAAAGTCGCTCTGTCCGCTGTCGTGGCTGATGCCCGTGGCGTAACAGTAGGCGCGATGACCGGACTCCGTAAAGAGGCTCGTGAAGCTGGCGTTTACGTACGTGTTGTACGTAACACCCTGCTCAAGCGCGCTGTTGCTGACACTGAATTCAGTGTCCTCAACGACGTGTTCACTGGCCCTACCCTGATTGCCTTCTCCAAGGAACATCCAGGCGCTGCTGCCCGGATCTTCAAAGAGTTCGCAAAGGGTCAGGACAAGTTCGAGATCAAGGCAGCTGCGTTCGAGGGCAAGTTCCTCGCAGCTAACCAAATCGACGTACTGGCAACTCTGCCGACCCGTGACGAAGCAATTTCTCAGCTGATGAGCGTGATTCAAGGCGCTACCAGCAAATTGGCTCGTACTCTGGCGGCAATTCGCGACCAGAAAGAAGCTGCTGCAGCCTAAGGCTCGTCAACTTCTCGCGTTTTTTGTTTTTTTCGATGGTCGCGTAGGCCGTCCCCAATATCAGGAATTAGATTCATGTCTATCTCTCAGAACGATATCCTTGAAGCAGTTGGCAACATGTCCGTAATGGAAGTTGTTGAGCTGATCAAAGCTTTCGAAGAAAAATTCGGTGTTACCGCTGCTGCTGCTTCGGCAGGTCCAGCTGCTGCTGCCGCCGTTGTTGAAGAGCAAACTGAATTCAACGTCATGCTGACCGAAGCTGGCGAGAAGAAAGTTAACGTGATCAAGGCAGTACGTGAACTGACCGGTCTGGGCCTGAAAGAAGCCAAGGCTGTAGTTGACGGCGCTCCTGCCATGGTTCTGGAAGCTGTTGCCAAAGACGCAGCTGACAAAGCCAAAGCAACTCTGGAAGAAGCAGGCGCTAAAGTCGAGCTGAAGTAAGCATCGACTTTGCGTCTCCAGCCCGAGCGTTAAGCGACAGGCTGATGGCTGGTGGCTCTTGCCACCGGCCTTTTTCCGTTATTGGCAGCCGACTGGGTCGGTGCCGGTAACGAGCTGTAACCACCCGATGCGGTGGCGCAAACCATGGGGTTTGCACGATTTTCTGGCTGCTCCCGTCGGGAGGGGCCAAACAAGCAGGTGACCAAGCTGGGGAACGCTGATGGCTTACTCATATACTGAGAAAAAACGTATCCGCAAGGACTTTAGCAAGTTGCCGGACGTCATGGATGTGCCGTACCTCCTGGCCATCCAGCTGGATTCGTATCGTGAATTCTTGCAAGCGGGAGCGACTAAAGATCAGTTCCGCGACGTGGGCCTGCATGCGGCCTTCAAATCCGTTTTCCCGATCATCAGCTACTCCGGCAATGCTGCGCTGGAGTACGTCGGTTATCGCCTGGGCGAACCGGCATTTGATGTCAAAGAATGCGTATTGCGCGGTGTAACTTACGCCGTACCTTTGCGGGTAAAAGTGCGCCTGATCATTTTCGACAAAGAATCGTCGAACAAAGCGATCAAGGACATCAAAGAGCAAGAAGTCTACATGGGTGAAATCCCCCTGATGACTGAGAACGGTACCTTCGTAATCAACGGTACCGAGCGTGTAATCGTTTCCCAGCTGCACCGTTCCCCTGGCGTGTTCTTCGACCACGACCGTGGCAAGACGCACAGCTCCGGTAAACTGCTGTACTCCGCGCGCATCATTCCTTACCGCGGTTCGTGGCTGGACTTCGAGTTCGACCCGAAAGACTGCGTGTTCGTGCGTATCGACCGTCGTCGCAAGCTGCCTGCATCGGTACTGCTGCGCGCGCTCGGCTATACCACTGAAGAAGTGCTGGACGCGTTCTACACCACCAACGTATTCCACGTTAAGGGCGAGACCCTGAGCCTGGAGCTGGTGCCTCAGCGCCTGCGCGGTGAAATCGCTGTCCTCGATATCCAGGACGACAAAGGCAAGGTTATTGTCGAGCAAGGTCGTCGTATCACTGCTCGCCACATCAACCAGCTGGAAAAAGCCGGGATCAAAGAGCTGGATGTGCCTCTGGACTACGTCTTGGGTCGCACAACCGCCAAGGTCATCGTGCATCCGGCAACCGGCGAAATCCTGGCAGAGTGCAACACCGAGCTGAACACCGAGATCCTGGCGAAAATCGCCAAGGCCGGCGTTGTTCGCATCGAAACTCTGTACACCAACGATATCGACTGCGGTCCGTTCGTCTCCGACACGCTGAAGATCGACTCCACCAGCAACCAACTGGAAGCGCTGGTCGAGATCTATCGCATGATGCGTCCTGGCGAGCCGCCAACCAAAGACGCTGCCGAGACTCTGTTCAACAACCTGTTCTTCAGCCCTGAGCGCTACGACCTGTCTGCGGTCGGCCGGATGAAGTTCAACCGTCGTATCGGTCGTACCGAGATCGAAGGTTCGGGCGTGCTGTGCAAGGAAGACATCGTCGCGGTACTGAAGACCCTGGTCGACATCCGTAACGGTAAAGGCATCGTCGATGACATCGACCACCTGGGTAACCGTCGTGTTCGCTGCGTAGGCGAAATGGCCGAGAACCAGTTCCGCGTTGGCCTGGTACGTGTTGAGCGTGCGGTCAAAGAGCGTCTGTCGATGGCAGAAAGCGAAGGCCTGATGCCGCAAGACCTGATCAACGCCAAGCCAGTGGCTGCGGCGGTGAAAGAGTTCTTCGGTTCCAGCCAGCTGTCGCAGTTCATGGACCAGAACAACCCGCTGTCCGAGATCACCCACAAGCGTCGTGTTTCTGCACTCGGCCCTGGCGGTCTGACGCGTGAGCGTGCCGGCTTTGAAGTTCGTGACGTTCACCCGACGCACTACGGTCGTGTTTGCCCGATCGAAACGCCGGAAGGTCCGAACATCGGTCTGATCAACTCCCTGGCCGCCTATGCGCGCACCAACCAGTACGGTTTCCTCGAGAGCCCGTACCGTGTGGTGAAAGACGCTCTGGTCACCGACGAGATCGTGTTCCTGTCCGCCATCGAAGAAGCCGATCACGTGATCGCCCAGGCTTCGGCCACGATGAACGACAAGAAAGTCCTGATCGACGAGCTGGTAGCTGTTCGTCACCTGAACGAGTTCACCGTCAAGGCGCCGGAAGACGTCACCTTGATGGACGTATCGCCCAAGCAGGTAGTTTCGGTTGCAGCGTCGCTGATCCCGTTCCTCGAGCACGACGACGCCAACCGTGCGTTGATGGGTTCGAACATGCAGCGTCAAGCTGTACCGACCCTGCGCGCTGACAAGCCGCTGGTAGGTACTGGCATGGAGCGTAACGTAGCCCGTGACTCCGGCGTTTGCGTCGTGGCACGTCGTGGCGGCGTGATCGACTCCGTCGACGCCAGCCGTATCGTGGTACGTGTTGCCGATGACGAAGTTGAAACCGGTGAAGCCGGTGTCGACATCTACAACCTGACCAAGTACACCCGCTCCAACCAGAACACCTGCATCAACCAGCGTCCGCTGGTGCGTAAAGGTGATCGGGTTCAGCGTAGCGACATCATGGCCGACGGTCCGTCCACCGACATGGGTGAACTGGCACTGGGTCAGAACATGCGCATCGCCTTCATGGCATGGAACGGCTTCAACTTCGAAGACTCCATCTGCCTGTCCGAGCGCGTTGTTCAGGAAGACCGTTTCACCACGATCCACATCCAGGAACTGACCTGTGTGGCCCGTGACACCAAGCTTGGCCCAGAGGAAATCACTGCGGACATCCCGAACGTGGGTGAAGCTGCACTGAACAAGCTGGACGAAGCCGGTATCGTTTACGTAGGTGCTGAAGTTGGCGCAGGCGACATCCTGGTCGGTAAGGTCACTCCGAAAGGCGAGACCCAGCTGACTCCGGAAGAAAAACTGCTGCGTGCGATCTTCGGTGAAAAAGCCAGCGACGTTAAAGACACCTCCCTGCGCGTACCTACCGGTACCAAAGGTACTGTCATCGACGTACAGGTCTTCACCCGCGACGGCGTTGAGCGTGATGCTCGTGCCCTGTCGATCGAGAAGTCCCAGCTGGACGAGATCCGCAAGGACCTCAACGAAGAGTTCCGTATCGTCGAAGGCGCTACTTTCGAACGTCTGCGTTCCGCTCTGGTCGGCCACAAAGCCGAAGGCGGCGCCGGCTTGAAGAAAGGCCAGGACATCACCGACGAAGTTCTCGACGGTCTTGAGCACGGCCAGTGGTTCAAACTGCGCATGGCTGAAGATGCTCTGAACGAGCAGCTCGAGAAGGCCCAGGCCTACATCGTTGATCGTCGCCGTCTGCTGGACGACAAGTTCGAAGACAAGAAGCGCAAACTGCAGCAGGGCGATGACCTGGCTCCAGGCGTGCTGAAAATCGTCAAGGTCTACCTGGCAATCCGTCGTCGCATCCAGCCGGGCGACAAGATGGCCGGTCGTCACGGTAACAAGGGTGTGGTCTCCGTGATCATGCCGGTTGAAGACATGCCGCACGATGCCAATGGCACCCCGGTCGACGTCGTCCTCAACCCGTTGGGCGTACCTTCGCGTATGAACGTCGGTCAGATCCTTGAAACCCACCTGGGCCTCGCGGCCAAAGGTCTGGGCGAGAAGATCAACCGCATGGTTGAAGAGCAGCGTAAAGTTGCCGAGCTGCGCAAGTTCCTGCACGAGATCTACAACGAGATCGGCGGTCGTCAGGAAAGCCTCGATGACTTCTCGGACCAGGAAATCCTGGACCTGGCTCAAAACCTGCGTGGCGGCGTTCCAATGGCCACTCCAGTGTTCGACGGCGCCAAGGAAAGCGAAATCAAGGCCATGCTGAAACTGGCAGACCTGCCAGAAAGCGGCCAGATGCAGCTGACCGACGGCCGTACCGGCAACAAGTTCGAGCGCCCGGTTACCGTTGGCTACATGTACATGCTGAAGCTGAACCACTTGGTAGACGACAAGATGCACGCGCGTTCTACCGGTTCGTACAGCCTGGTTACCCAGCAGCCGCTGGGTGGTAAGGCGCAGTTCGGTGGTCAGCGTTTCGGGGAGATGGAGGTCTGGGCACTGGAAGCATACGGTGCCGCTTACACTCTGCAAGAAATGCTCACAGTGAAGTCGGACGATGTGAACGGCCGTACCAAGATGTACAAGAACATCGTGGATGGCGATCACCGTATGGAGCCGGGCATGCCCGAGTCCTTCAACGTGTTGATCAAGGAAATTCGTTCCCTCGGCATCGATATCGATCTGGAAACCGAATAACACGTGACGCGAATCGAGAGCGGGGCAGCACTGCCCGCTCTCTGCTCCGCCAGGAGGAAAGGCCTTGAAAGACCTACTGAATTTGCTGAAAAACCAGGGTCAAGTCGAAGAGTTCGACGCCATCCGTATCGGATTGGCATCGCCTGAGATGATCCGTTCGTGGTCGTTCGGTGAAGTTAAAAAGCCGGAAACCATCAACTACCGTACGTTCAAACCCGAGCGTGACGGCCTGTTCTGCGCCAAGATCTTTGGCCCGGTAAAGGATTACGAGTGCCTGTGCGGTAAGTACAAGCGCTTGAAGCACCGTGGTGTGATCTGCGAGAAGTGCGGCGTTGAAGTCGCGCTGGCAAAAGTTCGTCGTGAGCGCATGGCGCACATCGAACTGGCCTCGCCAGTTGCCCACATCTGGTTCCTGAAATCGCTGCCGTCGCGTATCGGCTTGCTGATGGACATGACCCTGCGCGATATCGAACGCGTTCTCTACTTCGAGAGCTACGTCGTTATCGATCCAGGCATGACCACCCTTGAAAAAGGTCAGCTGCTCAACGACGAGCAGTACTTCGAAGCGCTGGAAGAGTTCGGCGACGATTTCGATGCCCGCATGGGTGCCGAAGCTGTCCGCGAACTGCTGCACGCTATCGACCTGGAACACGAGATTGGCCGTCTGCGTGAAGAAATTCCGCAAACCAACTCCGAAACCAAGATCAAGAAGCTGTCCAAGCGTCTGAAGTTGATGGAAGCCTTCCAGGGTTCCGGCAACCTGCCAGAGTGGATGGTGCTGACCGTTCTGCCGGTTCTGCCGCCAGACCTGCGTCCACTGGTCCCGCTGGATGGCGGTCGCTTCGCGACTTCCGACCTCAACGATCTGTATCGTCGAGTGATCAACCGTAACAACCGTTTGAAGCGCCTGCTGGATCTGTCCGCTCCGGACATCATCGTGCGCAACGAAAAGCGTATGTTGCAGGAAGCTGTCGATGCACTGCTCGACAACGGTCGTCGTGGCCGCGCTATCACCGGTTCCAACAAGCGTCCTCTGAAATCCCTGGCTGACATGATCAAGGGTAAGCAGGGTCGTTTCCGTCAGAACTTGCTCGGTAAGCGTGTTGACTACTCCGGTCGTTCGGTAATTACCGTAGGCCCGACCCTGCGTCTGCACCAGTGCGGTCTGCCGAAGAAGATGGCTCTCGAGCTGTTCAAGCCGTTCATTTTCGGCAAGCTGGAAATGCGTGGTCTGGCGACCACCATCAAGGCTGCCAAGAAGATGGTCGAGCGCGAACTGCCAGAGGTTTGGGACGTTCTCGCTGAAGTGATTCGCGAACACCCGGTTCTTCTCAACCGTGCACCGACCCTTCACCGTCTGGGTATCCAGGCGTTTGAACCGGTACTGATCGAAGGTAAGGCTATCCAGCTGCACCCGCTGGTCTGCGCCGCGTACAACGCCGACTTCGACGGCGACCAAATGGCCGTGCACGTACCGCTGACGCTGGAAGCCCAGCTCGAAGCGCGTGCGTTGATGATGTCGACCAACAACATCCTGTCGCCAGCCAACGGTGAGCCAATCATCGTTCCGTCGCAGGACGTTGTATTGGGTCTGTACTACATGACGCGTGAAGCGATCAACGCCAAGGGCGAAGGTCGTGTGTTCGCGGATCTGCAGGAAGTTGACCGTGTGTTCCGTGCCGGCGAAGCCGCACTGCACGCCAAGGTCAAAGTGCGGATCAACGAAACCGTCAACGACCGTGATGGCGGCAGCGTGACCAACACCCGTATCGTCGACACCACTGTCGGCCGTGCGCTGTTGTTCCAGGTTGTGCCAAAAGGTCTGTCGTACGACGTCGTCAACCTGCCGATGAAGAAAAAGGCGATTTCCAAGCTCATCAACCAGTGCTACCGCGTGGTTGGTCTGAAAGAGACCGTGATCTTCGCTGACCAGTTGATGTACACCGGTTTTGCCTATTCGACCATTTCCGGCGTTTCCATCGGCGTTAACGACTTCGTTATCCCGGATGAAAAAGCCCGCATCATCGGTGCTGCCACCGACGAAGTGAAAGAGATCGAAAGTCAGTACGCCTCCGGCCTGGTAACCCAGGGCGAGAAGTACAACAAAGTGATCGACCTTTGGTCCAAGGCGAACGACGAAGTTTCCAAGGCGATGATGGCCAACCTCTCGAAAGAGAAAGTCATCGACCGTCATGGCGTCGAAGTCGACCAGGAGTCCTTCAACTCGATGTACATGATGGCCGACTCGGGTGCGCGGGGTTCCGCAGCACAGATTCGTCAGCTGGCCGGTATGCGTGGCCTGATGGCCAAGCCGGACGGTTCCATCATCGAAACGCCGATTACTGCGAACTTCCGTGAAGGTTTGAGCGTACTCCAGTACTTCATCTCCACTCACGGTGCTCGTAAAGGTCTGGCGGATACCGCGTTGAAAACGGCGAACTCGGGTTACCTGACCCGTCGTCTGGTAGACGTGGCGCAAGACCTGGTTGTAACCGAGATCGATTGCGGCACCGAACACGGTTTGCTGATGACTCCGCACATTGAAGGCGGTGACGTAGTAGAGCCGTTGGGTGAGCGCGTATTGGGTCGTGTTATCGCCCGTGACGTATTCAAGCCAGGTACCGAGGACGTTATCGTTCCTGCCGGCACCCTGGTGGACGAGAAGTGGGTCGAGTTCATCGAACTCAACAGCATCGACGAAGTGATCGTACGTTCGCCGATCAGCTGCGAAACCCGTTTCGGTATCTGCGCCAAGTGCTACGGTCGCGACCTGGCTCGTGGTCACCAGGTGAACATCGGTGAAGCGGTCGGCGTTATCGCTGCCCAGTCCATCGGTGAGCCGGGTACCCAGCTGACGATGCGTACGTTCCACATCGGTGGTGCGGCAAGCCGGACCTCCGCAGCCGACAGCGTTCAGGTGAAGAATGGCGGTACCGTCCGTCTGCACAACCTGAAACACGTTGAGCGAGTGGATGGTCACCTGGTTGCTGTGTCCCGTTCCGGTGAGCTGGCTATCGCTGATGACTTCGGTCGTGAGCGCGAGCGCTACAAGCTGCCGTACGGCGCCGTGATTTCGGTTAAAGAAGGTGACAAGGTCGACGCTGGCGCAATCGTGGCCAAGTGGGATCCGCACACTCACCCGATCGTTACCGAAATGAAAGGTACCGTGACCTACGTGGGCATGGAAGAAGGCATCACGATCAAGCGTCAGACTGACGAATTGACCGGTATGACCAACATTGAAGTACTCGACGCCAAAGACCGTCCAGCTGCCGGCAAGGATATCCGTCCTGCTGTGAAGATGGTCGATGACAACGGCAAGGATCTGTTGCTGCCAGGCACTGACGTTATCGCTCAGTACTTCCTGCCAGCCAACGCCCTGGTCGGTGTGGCGGACGGTGCGAAGATCGCGATCGGTGATGTTATCGCGCGTATCCCGCAAGAAACTTCGAAGACTCGTGACATCACCGGTGGTCTGCCGCGTGTTGCCGACTTGTTCGAAGCTCGTCGTCCGAAAGAAGCGTCGATCCTGGCTGAAGTCAGCGGCACCATCGCGTTCGGTAAAGAGACCAAGGGCAAGCGCCGTCTGGTTATCACCCCGAACGACGGTAGCGATCCGTATGAAGAGCTGATTCCGAAGTGGCGTCACCTGAACGTGTTCGAAGGCGAACAGGTAAACCGCGGCGAAGTTATCTCCGACGGCCCGAGCGATCCACACGACATCCTGCGTCTGCTGGGTGTGAGTGCGCTGGCCAAGTACATCGTCAACGAGATCCAGGACGTTTACCGTCTGCAAGGCGTGAAGATCAACGACAAGCACATCGAGACCATCCTGCGTCAGATGCTGCGTAAAGTTGAAATCGCTGAATCCGGCGATTCCAGTTTCATCAAGGGCGACCAGATGGAATTGACTCACGTTCTGGTAGAGAACGAGCGTTTGAGCGGCGAAGACAAGTTTGTCTCCAAGTTCACTCGCGTTCTGCTGGGTATCACCAAGGCGTCGTTGTCCACCGAATCGTTCATCTCGGCGGCTTCCTTCCAGGAAACCACTCGCGTACTGACCGAAGCGGCGGTAACCGGCAAGCGCGATTACCTGCGCGGCCTGAAAGAAAACGTGGTCGTGGGTCGTCTGATCCCGGCTGGTACCGGTCTGGCTTATCACAGCGAGCGTAAGCGTCGCCGTGATGCAGACAAGCCGTTGCGCGTGAGCGCCAGTGAAGTGGAAGCTGCACTGACCGAAGCGCTGAACTCGAGCGGTAACTGAGTTCTGCGGTAAATGAGCTGAGGCCCTGGTCACTCCGTTCATCGAATCGAGACAATTTGTCGAGGTTTGATAGGCGGGGAGGTCGGGGCCTTGCCTTGACTGGGGACAAGATCCTCTTTAGACTCTTGTACCCCTAAATTTGGCGGGAATTCGTTCCTGCCATTTTGCTTTTCTTGCAAGACAATAGCGTCGCAAGACAACAGTGGAGCTAGTAGATGGCAACTATCAACCAGCTGGTACGTCAGCCGCGTAAGCGTATCGTCGAGAAATCCGACGTGCCTGCGCTGCAGAACTGCCCGCAACGCCGTGGCGTGTGCACCCGTGTGTACACCACCACGCCGAAAAAACCTAACTCGGCACTGCGTAAAGTATGCCGTGTGCGCCTGACCAACGGTTTCGAGGTTTCCTCGTACATCGGCGGTGAAGGCCACAACCTGCAAGAGCACAGCGTGGTACTGATCCGCGGCGGTCGTGTAAAAGACTTGCCAGGTGTTCGTTACCACACCGTTCGCGGTTCGTTGGATACTTCCGGCGTTAAAGGTCGTAACCAGGGTCGTTCGAAGTACGGTACCAAGCGTCCGAAGTAATGGTCGCTTGCTGCAAAAAACTGATTTCTATTTTTCTGAGTCGATAAGAGTAAGGTCGGAGGCGTCCCGTAACGGGCACCGATTCCGAGCGAACCTGAAGACCGTTTGAGGGCTTATCCATGCCAAGAAGACGCGTAGCAGCCAAGCGCGAAGTGCTTGACGATCCAAAATACGGAAGCCAAATCCTGGCCAAGTTCATGAACCACGTGATGGAAAGCGGCAAGAAAGCCGTTGCCGAGCGTATCGTTTATGGCGCGCTGGAAAAGGTTAAAGAACGCAAGAACAGCGACCCCCTGGAAATCTTCGAGAAAGCTCTCGACGCCATCGCTCCGCTGGTCGAAGTAAAGTCGCGCCGTGTAGGCGGTGCTACTTACCAGGTTCCGGTTGAAGTTCGTCCGTCCCGTCGTAACGCTCTGGCAATGCGCTGGTTGGTAGACTTCGCCCGTAAGCGCGGCGAGAAGTCTATGGCTCTGCGTTTGGCTGGCGAACTGTTGGACGCTGCCGAAGGTAAAGGTGCTGCAGTTAAGAAGCGTGAAGACGTGCACCGTATGGCTGAAGCTAACAAAGCTTTCTCGCACTACCGCTTCTAATTTTAGCGTCACTCATTTTGCGAGGGCTTTATGGCTCGTACTACACCGATTAACCGCTACCGTAACATTGGTATCGTTGCTCACGTGGATGCTGGTAAAACCACCACCACCGAGCGCGTCCTTTTTTACACTGGCAAAAGCCACAAGATGGGCGAAGTGCACGACGGCGCTGCGACCACTGACTGGATGGTTCAGGAGCAGGAGCGTGGTATTACCATTACTTCTGCTGCTATTACCGCCTTCTGGCAGGGTTCTGCGAAGCAGCACAAAGACCAATACCGCTTCAACGTCATCGATACCCCGGGCCACGTAGACTTCACCATTGAAGTTGAGCGTTCCCTGCGTGTACTCGACGGCGCTGTCGTTGTGTTCTGTGGTACTTCCGGCGTTGAGCCGCAGTCCGAAACCGTATGGCGTCAAGCCAACAAGTACGGTGTTCCACGTATCGTTTACGTGAACAAGATGGACCGTGCCGGCGCGAACTTCCTGCGCGTGATCGCTCAGATCAAGCAGCGTCTGGGTCACACTCCGGTGCCGATCCAGTTGGCTATCGGTTCCGAAGACAACTTCCAGGGTCAGATCGATCTGATGACCATGGAAGCGGTTTACTGGAACGATGCTGACAAGGGCATGACTCCACGTCGCGAAGCCATCCCTGCTGAACTGCAGGAACTGGCTGAAGAGTGGCGCAGCAACATGGTAGAGGCCGCGGCCGAAGCCAGCGAAGAGCTGATGAACAAGTACCTGGAAGGTGAAGAGCTCACCATCGAGGAAATCAAGGCCGCTCTGCGTCAGCGTACTATCGCTGGCGAAATCGTCCTGGCTGTTTGCGGTTCTTCGTTCAAGAACAAGGGTGTTCCCCTGGTTCTCGACGCCGTTATCGACTACCTGCCGGCTCCAGTCGACATTCCTGCTATCAAGGGTTCCAACCCTGATAACGAGGAAGAAATGATGGAGCGTCATGCAGACGACAACGAGCCGTTCTCGGCTCTGGCGTTCAAGATCGCTACCGACCCATTCGTGGGTACCTTGACCTTCGTCCGCGTTTACTCGGGCGTGTTGGCCTCCGGCGACGGCGTGATCAACTCGGTTAAAGGCAAGAAAGAGCGCGTGGGTCGTATGGTGCAAATGCACGCAAACGCCCGTGAAGAGATCAAGGAAGTACGCGCTGGCGACATCGCGGCCCTGATCGGCATGAAGGACGTCACCACTGGTGAAACCCTCTGCAACGCTGACAAGCCAATCATCCTGGTTCGCATGGACTTCCCGGAGCCGGTTATTTCGGTTGCCGTAGAGCCTAAGACCAAGGATGACCAGGAAAAAATGGGTATCGCTCTGGGCAAACTTGCTCAGGAAGACCCGTCTTTCCGCGTCAAAACTGATGAAGAGACTGGTCAAACGATCATCTCCGGCATGGGCGAGTTGCACCTGGACATCCTGGTTGACCGGATGCGCCGTGAGTTCAACGTCGAAGCCAACATCGGTAAGCCTCAAGTTTCGTATCGTGAGCGCATCACGAAGAATTGCGAAATCGAAGGCAAGTTCGTTCGTCAGTCCGGCGGTCGTGGCCAGTTCGGTCACTGCTGGATCCGTTTTGCTCCTGCTGACGAAGGTCAGGAAGGTCTGCAATTCGTGAACGAAGTAGTGGGTGGTGTGGTTCCTAAGGAATACATCCCGGCTATCCAGAAGGGTATCGAAGAGCAGATGAAGAACGGCGTAGTTGCCGGCTATCCGCTGATCGGCCTGAAGGCTACCGTGTTTGATGGTTCTTACCACGACGTCGACTCGAACGAGATGGCGTTTAAGGTGGCTGCTTCCATGGCGACCAAGCAACTGGCCCAGAAGGGCGGTGGTGAGTTGCTCGAGCCGATCATGGCGGTAGAGGTTGTTACGCCTGAAGACTATATGGGTGACGTGATGGGCGACCTGAACCGTCGTCGCGGCATGATTCTGGGTATGGAGGATACGGTTTCCGGTAAGGTTATCCGTGCTGAAGTTCCGTTGGGCGAGATGTTCGGTTATGCGACCGACGTTCGTTCGATGTCCCAGGGTCGCGCAAGCTACTCTATGGAATTCAAAAAATACAATACGGCTCCGTCGCACATCGTCGAAACCGTTACCAAAAAACAAGGCTGATTCAGTCCTTTAGGCAAGGAGTTAATTGTCGTGGCTAAAGAAAAATTTGATCGTTCCCTACCGCACGTAAACGTTGGCACCATCGGCCACGTTGACCACGGTAAAACCACTCTGACCGCTGCTCTGACTCGCGTCTGCTCCGAAGTTTTCGGTTCGGCCGTAGTTGAATTCGACAAGATCGACAGCGCTCCAGAAGAAAAAGCTCGTGGTATCACCATCAACACCGCGCACGTCGAGTACAACTCGAACATTCGTCACTACGCTCACGTTGACTGCCCAGGTCACGCTGACTACGTGAAGAACATGATCACCGGTGCTGCCCAGATGGACGGCGCGATCCTGGTTTGCTCGGCCGCTGATGGTCCGATGCCACAAACCCGTGAGCACATCCTGCTGTCCCGTCAGGTAGGCGTTCCGTACATCGTGGTTTTCCTGAACAAGGCTGACCTGGTAGACGACGCTGAGCTGCTGGAACTGGTTGAGATGGAAGTTCGCGACCTGCTGTCCACCTATGACTTCCCAGGCGACGACACTCCGATCATCATCGGTTCTGCTCGTATGGCGCTGGAAGGCAAAGACGACAACGAAATGGGCACCACTGCCGTTCGTAAGCTGGTTGAAACTCTGGACACCTACATCCCAGAGCCAGAGCGTGCTATCGACAAGCCATTCCTGATGCCAATCGAAGACGTATTCTCGATCTCGGGTCGTGGTACTGTTGTGACTGGTCGTATCGAGCGCGGTATCGTTCGCGTTCAAGATGCACTGGAAATCGTTGGTCTGCGTGACACCACCACCACCACCTGCACCGGTGTTGAGATGTTCCGCAAGCTGCTCGACGAAGGTCGTGCTGGCGAGAACTGCGGCGTTCTGCTGCGTGGCACCAAGCGTGACGACGTTGAGCGTGGTCAGGTTCTGGTTAAGCCAGGTTCGGTTAAGCCGCACACCAAGTTCACCGCAGAAGTTTACGTTCTGAGCAAGGAAGAAGGCGGCCGTCACACTCCGTTCTTCAAAGGCTACCGTCCACAGTTCTACTTCCGTACTACTGACGTGACCGGTAACTGCGAGCTGCCAGAAGGCGTTGAAATGGTAATGCCAGGTGACAACATTCAGATGACTGTTACCCTGATCAAAACCATCGCAATGGAAGACGGTCTGCGCTTCGCTATCCGTGAAGGCGGCCGTACCGTTGGTGCTGGCGTTGTAGCTAAAATCATCGAGTAATCTCCTCACCGAGACAGCTTTGATGTTTTGAAAAGGCCCCCGCTCAGCGGGGGCCTTTTTTATTGGGTTGACACCTATCTGGGGCGTCTATAGAATTGCGCCTCCTTTTAACGGGCGTATTGCGCCCGGTGGGAATAGCAGCCGGAGTCTGAAATCCAATGCAAAATCAGCAAATCCGTATCAGGTTGAAGGCTTTTGACCATCGCCTGATCGACCAATCCACCCAGGAAATCGTGGAAACCGCGAAACGTACTGGTGCTCAAGTGCGTGGTCCAATTCCACTGCCTACCCGTAAAGAGCGGTTCACCGTTCTGGTCTCCCCGCACGTCAACAAAGACGCGCGTGACCAGTACGAGATCCGTACTCATAAGCGCGTTCTGGACATCGTCCAGCCAACGGATAAAACCGTTGATGCACTTATGAAGCTTGATCTTGCGGCCGGTGTGGAAGTGCAGATCAGCCTCGGCTAAGACTCGGTCTTAGTCGTGTAACGCTCTGAAATGGGCGGCCATAGCGGGTGAAAGCCCCGTACACTCATGAGGTTTACAACATGACTATTGGTGTAGTCGGTCGTAAATGCGGTATGACCCGTATTTTCACCGAAGAAGGTGTCTCCATTCCGGTCACGGTCATTGAGATCGAACCGAATCGCGTCACCCAGTTCAAAACTGAAGAGACCGATGGCTATCGTGCAGTGCAAGTCACTGTCGGCGAGCGTCGTGCTTCGCGTGTAACAGCAGCTCAGGCTGGCCACTTCGCTAAAGCGAACGTTGCCGCTGGTCGTACCGTAATGGAATTCCGCCTTGAAGAAGGCGAGTACCAGGCCGGCGATCTGATCAACGCTGAAATCTTCGCCGCTGGTCAACTGGTTGATGTAACCGGTCAGTCCAAGGGTAAAGGCTTCCAGGGTACGATCAAGCGTTGGAATTTCCGCGGGCAAGATAACACCCACGGTAACTCCGTATCCCACCGCGTTCCAGGCTCTATCGGCCAGTGCCAGACTCCTGGTCGTGTATTCAAGGGCAAAAAAATGTCCGGTCATATGGGCGCTGAGCGCGTGACCGTGCAGTCCCTCGAAGTAGTGCGCGTGGACGCTGAACGCAATCTGTTGTTGGTCAAGGGCGCTGTTCCTGGCGCTACTGGCGGCAACTTGGTTGTACGTCCAGCAGCCAAGGCTCGCGGTTAAGGGGAAGCTGACATGCAATTAAATGTAAATGACGCTCAAGCGATCGAAGTTTCCGAACTGACATTTGGCGGCGAATTCAACGAGACGCTGGTTCACCAAGCAGTCGTAGCCTACATGGCTGGCGGTCGTCAGGGTTCCAAGCAGCAAAAGACCCGTTCCGACGTTCGTGGTGGCGGTAAGCGCCCATGGCGTCAGAAAGGTACTGGCCGTGCTCGTGCTGGTACTATCCGTAGCCCAATCTGGCGTGGCGGCGGTACCACTTTCGCAGCTCGTCCTCAGGATCACTCCCAGAAGCTGAACAAGAAGATGTATCGCGCAGCAATGCGTTCCATCCTTGCTGAGCTGGTGCGTACTGATCGTCTGGTCGTGGTTCAGGATTTCGCCGTTGAAACGCCGAAAACCAAAGACCTGCTGGGCAAACTGAACAACATGAGCCTGACCGACGTTCTGATCGTGTCGGACGCTGTTGATCAGAACCTGTACCTGGCTGCTCGTAACCTGCCACACGTAGATGTACGTGACGTGCAAGGTTCCGATCCAGTTAGTCTGATCGCATACGACAAGGTGTTGATCACCGTGTCGGCCGTGAAGAAATTCGAGGAGCTGCTGGGATGAACCAGGAACGCGTATTTAAAGTTCTGCTTGGCCCGCACGTTTCCGAGAAGGCTACGGTTCTGGCAGACAAGAAAGGCCAGTTCGTTTTCAAGGTTGCTACTGACGCAACCAAGCTGGAAATCAAGAAGGCCGTCGAAAGCCTGTTCAGCGTGAAAGTAGAGCGTGTTACTACCCTGAATGTTCTGGGTAAGAGCAAGCGCACTGCTCGCGGTCTGGGCAAGCGTAATGACTGGAAGAAGGCAGTTATCTCCCTTCAGCCAGGCCAAGATCTCGATTTCAGCAGCAGTGCTGAGTAAGGAAGGGGTGCATCATGGCAATCGTTAAATGCAAACCGACTTCCCCTGGCCGCCGTTTTGTGGTCAAGGTGGTCAACCAGGAGCTGCATAAAGGCGCTCCTCACGCACCGCTGCTCGAGAAGAAGTCGAAGTCTGGTGGTCGTAACAACAATGGCCGTATTACCACTCGTCACATCGGTGGTGGTCATAAGCAGCATTATCGTCTGGTCGACTTCCGTCGCAACGACAAAGATGGCATCGCTGCCACTGTCGAGCGTATCGAATACGATCCAAACCGTACTGCTCACATCGCTCTGCTGCTGTACGCAGATGGCGAGCGTCGCTACATCATCGCCCCTAAAGGCGTGAGTGCTGGCGACCAGCTGATCGCAGGCGCACTGGCTCCAATCAAGCCAGGTAACGCTCTGCAACTGCGTAACATTCCAGTTGGTAGCACCGTACACGGCATCGAATTGAAGCCAGGTAAAGGCGCTCAGATCGCTCGTTCCGCTGGTGCTTCGGCTCAGCTGATCGCTCGTGAAGGCGTTTACGTGACCCTGCGTCTGCGTTCTGGTGAGATGCGTAAAGTGCTGGCTGAATGCCGCGCGACCCTGGGCGAAGTCTCGAACTCCGAGCACAGCCTGCGTTCGCTGGGTAAAGCTGGTGCCAAACGCTGGCGTGGCGTTCGCCCAACCGTTCGTGGTGTTGCCATGAACCCGGTTGACCACCCACATGGTGGTGGTGAAGGTCGTACCTCTGGTGGTCGTCATCCGGTATCGCCATGGGGCTTCCCGACTAAGGGCGCGAAGACTCGTGGTAATAAGCGTACCGACAAAATGATCGTCCGTCGTCGCAAGTAAATAGAGGGATACGACAGTGCCACGTTCTCTGAAAAAAGGTCCTTTTATCGATCTTCACCTACTGAAGAAGATCGAAGTGGCGGCGGAAAAGAACGATCGCAAACCGGTGAAAACCTGGTCGCGTCGTTCGATGATCCTGCCACAAATGGTCGGTCTGACCATCGCAGTACACAACGGTCGTCAACACGTCCCAGTTCTCGTTAACGAAGACATGGTCGGCCACAAACTGGGCGAGTTCGCCGGTACCCGCACTTATCGTGGGCACGTGGCAGACAAGAAAGCCAAGCGTTAAGGGGTTAGGAAATGGAAGTAGCCGCTAAGTTGTCGGGCGCTCGAATCTCCGCCCAGAAAGCCCGCTTGGTCGCCGACCAGATCCGCGGGAAGAAGGTGGGCGAAGCGCTCAACCTGTTGGCTTTCAGCAGTAAGAAAGCCGCCGAGATCATGAAGAAAGTGCTGGAGTCGGCCGTAGCCAACGCCGAGCATAACGAAGGCGCAGACGTTGATGACCTGAAGGTCAGCACCGTTTTCGTCAACGAAGGGCGTTCGCTGAAGCGCATCATGCCACGTGCCAAAGGCCGTGCTGATCGCATCGTCAAGCGGTCTTGCCATATCACTGTCAAGGTTGCTGACAAGTAACGGAGTCGAAGAGATGGGTCAGAAAGTACATCCCATTGGCATTCGCCTGGGAATCGTCAAGGAGCACACCTCCGTCTGGTACGCAGACGGTCGGACTTATGCGGACTATTTGCTCGCAGATCTGAAGGTGCGTGAGTATCTCCAAGACAAACTAAAAAGCGCGTCCGTAAGCCGTATCGATATCCATCGTCCGGCCCAAACTGCACGTATCACCATCCACACCGCTCGTCCAGGTATCGTTATCGGGAAGAAAGGTGAAGATGTTGAGAAACTGCGCCAGGACCTGACCAAGCAAATGGGTGTGCCTGTGCACATCAATATCGAAGAGATCCGCAAGCCGGAACTCGACGGTATGCTGGTTGCGCAGAGCGTAGCTCAGCAGCTGGAGCGTCGCGTAATGTTCCGTCGCGCTATGAAGCGCGCTGTACAGAACGCAATGCGCATTGGTGCCAAAGGCATCAAAATCCAAGTGAGCGGTCGTCTCGGCGGTGCTGAAATCGCACGTACTGAATGGTATCGCGAAGGTCGTGTGCCACTGCACACCCTGCGTGCCGACATCGACTATGCCAACTACGAAGCTCACACCACCTACGGTGTGATCGGTGTAAAGGTTTGGATCTTCAAAGGCGAAGTAATTGGTGGTCGCCAAGAAGAACTGAAACCACAAGCACCAGCGCCTCGTAAAAAAGCTGCTAAGTAAGGGGTACGCCAAATGTTGCAACCAAAGCGTACGAAGTTCCGCAAGCAAATGACTGGTCACAACCGTGGCCTGGCATTGCGCGGTAGCAAAGTCAGCTTCGGCGAGTTCGCGCTGAAGTCTGTAGCTCGTGGTCGTCTCACCGCTCGTCAGATCGAGTCAGCACGTCGTGCTCTGACCCGTCACGTAAAACGTGGCGGCAAGATCTGGATCCGTGTATTCCCGGACAAGCCGATCTCCAAAAAGCCTCTCGAGGTTCGGATGGGTAAAGGTAAGGGTAACGTGGAATACTGGGTTGCCCAGATTCAGCCAGGCAAAGTCCTGTATGAAATCGAGGGTGTTTCTGAAGAGCTGGCGCGTGAGGCTTTCGCCCTGGCTGCTGCAAAGCTGCCGCTCGCCACCTCCTTTGTTAAACGGACGGTGATGTGATGAAAGCGAATGAACTTCGTGAAAAATCCGCACAGCAGCTGAACGAGCAACTGCTCGGCCTGCTGCGCGACCAGTTCAATCTGCGTATGCAGAAAGCAACTGGCCAGTTGGGGCAGTCTCATCTGCTCTCGCAAGTTAAGCGTGACATCGCTCGCGTGAAGACTGTGCTCAACCAGCAGGCAGGTAAGTAATCATGGCTGAAGCCGAAAAAACTGTCCGTACGCTGACTGGCCGTGTTGTCAGCGACAAGATGGACAAAACCATCACCGTTCTGATCGAGCGTCGCGTTAAGCACCCGATCTACGGTAAATACGTTAAGCGTTCGACTAAGCTGCACGCGCACGACGAAACCAATCAGTGCCACATCGGCGACAAAGTCACTATTCGTGAAACTCGTCCTTTGGCCAAGACCAAGTCTTGGGCGCTGGTTGATGTTCTCGAACGCGCTGTGGAAGTCTAAGGACTAGGGGTCGGAGAAATTATATGATTCAGACTCAATCCATGCTCGATGTGGCCGATAACAGCGGCGCTCGCCGCGTTATGTGCATCAAGGTGCTGGGTGGCTCCCATCGTCGTTACGCTGGTATCGGTGACATCATCAAGGTTACCGTTAAGGAAGCAATTCCTCGCGGTAAAGTGAAAAAAGGCCAAGTGATGACTGCTGTTGTAGTCCGCACTCGTCACGGCGTACGTCGTGCTGATGGCTCCATTATCCGCTTTGATGGCAACGCTGCTGTTCTTCTGAACAACAAGCAAGAGCCGATCGGCACCCGTATCTTTGGGCCAGTGACCCGTGAACTTCGTACTGAGAAGTTCATGAAGATCGTCTCGCTCGCCCCAGAAGTGCTGTAAGGAGATCCGACATGCAAAAGATTCGTCGTGACGACGAGATCATCGTGATCGCCGGCAAAGACAAAGGTAAGCGCGGTAAGGTGCTGAAGGTTCTTGCTGACAACCGTCTGGTTGTTGGTGGTCTGAACCTGGTCAAGCGTCATACCAAGCCTAACCCGATGTCGGGCGTACAAGGCGGTATCGTCGAGAAAGAAGCGCCACTGCACGCTTCTAACGTAGCCATCTTCAACGGCGAAACCAACAAGGCTGACCGCGTTGGTTTCAAAGTAGAAGACGGTAAGAAAATTCGTGTCTTCAAGTCGACCCAAAAAGCGGTTGATGCTTGAACACTGCTAGGTAGAAGACCATGGCACGACTAAAAGAGATTTACCGGAAGGAAATCGCTCCGAAACTTAAGGAAGAACTTAAGCTTTCGAACGTGATGGAAGTTCCGCGCGTTACCAAAATCACCCTGAACATGGGTCTGGGCGAAGCGATCGGCGACAAAAAAGTCATCGAGCACGCTGTTGCTGACCTGGAAAAGATCACCGGCCAGAAAGTCGTTGTGACCTACGCTCGCAAATCCATCGCTGGCTTTAAAGTCCGTGAAGGTTGGCCGATCGGCGTCAAAGTGACCCTGCGCCGTGAGCGTATGTACGAGTTCCTGGATCGTCTGCTGTCGATCTCCCTGCCTCGGGTTCGCGACTTCCGCGGCCTGAATGCCAAGTCCTTCGATGGTCGTGGTAACTACAGCATGGGCGTGAAAGAGCAGATCATCTTCCCGGAAATCGACTACGACAAGATCGATGCTCTCCGCGGTCTGGACATCACCCTGACCACCACTGCCAAGAACGATGATGAAGGCCGCGCTCTGCTGCGTGCGTTCAAATTCCCGTTCCGCAACTGATTGGAGTAGGACCATGGCCAAGATGAGCATGAAAAACCGCGAGCTGAAGCGTCAGCTCACGGTTGCCAAGTACGCCAAGAAGCGTGCAGCACTGAAAGCTATCATCGTTGATCTGAACGCAAGTCCAGAAGCACGTTGGGAAGCTACAGTAGCCCTGCAGAAGCAGCCACGTGACGCAAGCGCTTCGCGCATGCGTAACCGCTGCCGCCTGACCGGTCGTCCACACGGCGTTTACCGCAAGTTCGGCCTCGGCCGTAACAAACTGCGTGAAGCGGCAATGCGTGGTGACGTACCAGGTCTGGTTAAAGCCAGCTGGTAAGTACTGTCAAAGTCTCGGTGCGAAGGTTCGCAAGAACCTGACCACCGGTGGCCTTGAATCTGGAACAAGCCCCTTTTGGGGCTTGTTTCATTTCCGGAGTGTGTCTAGAATACCCGGCTCGCCTGAGCCCGTGTTTTTTTACCCGGAGATTCTCGGCGACACGTAGTAGCCGCAAGGCTAATTTTTCTGTATTAGGAGCGTCTAGCCCATGAGTATGCAGGACCCGTTAGCGGACATGCTAACTCGAATCCGTAATGCCCAGATGGCTGAAAAGTCCGTCGTAAGCATGCCATCTTCCACGTTGAAGGTAGCTGTTGCCAAAGTCCTGAAGGACGAAGGTTACATCGCGGGTTATCAGATCAGCAGCGAAACCAAACCACTGCTGTCTATCGAGCTGAAATATTTCGAAGGCCGTCCGGTTATCGAAGAAGTGAAGCGCGTTAGCCGTCCAGGCCTGCGTCAGTACAAGTCCGTCGATGATCTGCCAAAAGTTCGTGGCGGTCTCGGTGTGTCTATCGTCTCCACCAACAAGGGTGTGATGACTGATCGTGCTGCGCGCGCTGCCGGTGTCGGCGGCGAAGTTCTTTGCACTGTGTTCTAAGGGGGGATAAGCATGTCTCGCGTCGCTAAGAACCCCGTTAAGCTGCCAGCCGGCGTCGAAGTAAAATTCGCAGGCCAACAGCTTTCGGTGAAGGGTGCCAAGGGCACTCTCGAACTGAACATCCATTCGTCCGTTGAGATCGTTGAAGAAGCTGGTGAGCTGCGTTTCGCTGCTCGCAATGGCGATCAACAAACTCGCGCAATGGCTGGTACCACTCGTGCGTTGGTAAACAACATGGTCCAAGGCGTAAGCCAAGGCTTCGAGCGCAAGCTCCAGCTGGTCGGTGTTGGTTACAAAGCGCAAGCAAAAGGCACAGTGCTGAACCTGGCTCTTGGCTTCTCGCATCCAGTGGATTACGAACTGCCGGAAGGCATCACCGCTGAGACTCCTAGCCAGACCGATATCCTGATCAAGGGCATCGACAAGCAGCTGGTAGGTCAAGTGGCCGCCGAGATCCGCGACTTCCGTCCACCAGAGCCGTACAAAGGCAAAGGTGTGCGCTACGCGGACGAAGTCGTCCGTCGTAAAGAAGCCAAGAAGAAGTAGGGCATAGCAAATGACCGACAAAAAAGTTACTCGACTGCGTCGCGCTCGCAAAGCACGCCTGAAAATGCACGAACTCGAAGTCGTGCGTCTCTGCGTGTTCCGCTCTTCGCAGCACATCTACGCCCAGGTCATTTCGGCCGACGGCAACAAAGTCCTGGCAAGCGCCTCGACTTTGGATAAAGAACTGCGTGATGGCGCCACTGGCAACATCGACGCGGCCACTAAGGTTGGCCAGCTGGTCGCTACGCGTGCTAAGGCCGCTGGCGTCTCGCAGGTGGCTTTCGACCGCTCTGGCTTCAAGTACCACGGCCGCGTTAAAGCGCTGGCTGATGCTGCTCGTGAAGCTGGGCTGGAGTTCTAAGTTATGTCAAATAACGACCAAAAGCGCGACGAAGGCTACATCGAGAAGCTGGTTCAAGTTAACCGCGTAGCCAAAACCGTTAAAGGCGGCCGTATCTTCACTTTCACCGCGTTGACCGTGGTTGGTGATGGTAAAGGGCGTGTTGGCTTCGGCCGTGGCAAGTCGCGTGAAGTGCCTGCTGCGATCCAGAAGGCAATGGAAGCTGCTCGCCGCAACATGATCCAGGTTGATCTGAACGGCACCACCCTGCAGTACGCAATGAAGTCCGCCCATGGCGCTTCGAAGGTGTACATGCAGCCTGCTTCTGAAGGTACCGGTATCATCGCTGGCGGCGCTATGCGTGCCGTTCTCGAAGTTGCTGGCGTTCAGAACGTTCTGGCCAAGTGCTACGGCTCGACTAACCCTGTAAACGTGGTTCACGCCACTTTCAAGGGTCTGAAGGCTATGCAGTCTCCTGAATCCATTGCCGCCAAGCGTGGCAAAAGCGTCAAGGAGATCTTCTGATCATGGCTACCGTTAAAGTTACGCTGATCAAAAGCATGACCGGCCGCATCCCTAACCACAAACTGTGCGTTAAGGGTCTGGGTCTGCGTCGCATCGGTCACACTGTAGAAGTCCAGGATACTCCCGAGAATCGCGGGATGATCAACAAGGCTTACTACATGCTGCGTGTCGAGGGTTAATCGATGAAACTCAATGATCTGAGTCCAGCGCCGGGTTCCCGTCGCGAAAAGCATCGTCCGGGCCGTGGTATCGGTAGTGGTTTGGGTAAGACTGGTGGCCGTGGTCACAAAGGTCAGACTTCCCGCTCCGGTGGCACCATTGCTCCAGGCTTTGAAGGCGGTCAACAGCCGCTGCATCGTCGCCTGCCGAAGTTCGGTTTCGTTTCCCTGAAAGCCATGGACCGCGCAGAAGTGCGTCTGTCCGAGCTGGCCAAAGTGGAAGGCGACATCGTCACCGTGCAGTCCCTGAAAGATGCCAACGTGATCAACGTCAACGTACAGCGTGTGAAAATCATGCTGTCCGGTGAAGTGACTCGCGCTGTCACTATCGGCAAGGGAATCGGCGCCACCAAAGGTGCGCGTGCGGCTATCGAAGCAGCTGGCGGCAAGTTCGAGGAATAAATGGCTAAGCAAGGTGCTCTCTCTGCGCTCGGCAAAGGCGGTATGTCTGAACTCTGGGCTCGTCTGCGTTTTCTGTTCCTGGCGATTATCGTCTACCGAATAGGCGCACACATCCCGGTTCCAGGTATCAACCCGGACCGACTCGCGGACCTGTTTCGACAGAATGAGGGGACCATTCTTAGCTTGTTCAACATGTTTTCCGGCGGCGCGCTGGAGCGGATGAGCATCTTTGCACTGGGGATCATGCCGTACATTTCGGCATCGATCATCATGCAACTGATGTCAGCCGTCAGCCCGCAGCTGGAGCAGTTGAAGAAGGAAGGTGAAGCTGGCCGTCGCAAGATCAGCCAGTACACCCGCTACCTCACTGTCGTCCTTGCTCTTGTCCAGGCCATTGGCATGTCCATTGGTCTGGCGGGGCAGGGCGTTTCGTTCACTGGTGACTTTAGCTTCCATTTCGTCGCGGTAACCACTTTTGTGGCTGGTGCGATGTTCATGATGTGGCTGGGTGAGCAGATTACTGAGCGTGGTGTTGGCAACGGTATCTCGATGTTGATTTTTTCGGGTATCGTCGCCGGTCTTCCGAGAGCGATCGGGCAGTCTTTCGAGTCTGCACGTCAGGGTGATATCAACATCTTCGCCCTGGTTGCCATCGGTTTGCTGGCAGTAGCGATCATCGGTTTCGTGGTGTTCATTGAGCGTGGTCAGCGTCGTATCGCTGTTCACTACGCCAAGCGTCAGCAGGGCCGCAAGGTCTTCGCTGCGCAGACTAGCCACTTGCCGCTGAAAGTGAACATGGCCGGTGTTATTCCGGCCATTTTCGCGAGCAGCATTTTGCTGTTCCCGGCTTCGCTGGGTGCCTGGTTCGGTCAGTCTGAAGGTATGGGCTGGTTGCAGGACATCTCGCAGTCGATCGCTCCTGGTCAGCCGTTGAATATTCTGCTGTTTAGTGCAGGGATTATTTTCTTCTGCTTCTTCTATACGGCGTTGATGTTCAATCCGAAAGACGTAGCGGAAAACCTGAAGAAGTCCGGTGCCTTTATTCCGGGCATCCGTCCAGGTGAGCAGTCTGCGCGCTACATTGATGGCGTTCTGACTCGTTTGACCCTGTTCGGTGCTCTTTACATGACGGCCGTGTGCCTGTTGCCCCAGTTCCTGGTGGTTGCAGCCAACGTTCCGTTCTACCTTGGCGGGACCTCGTTGCTGATCGTCGTCGTGGTTGTGATGGACTTCATGTCCCAAGTACAATCGCACCTCGTTTCGCACCAGTACGAATCCCTGATGAAGAAAGCCAACCTGAAGGGTTACGGCAGCGGCATGCTGCGCTGACCCATAAGGTTCGAGGAGTTGGTGATGAAAGTTCGTGCATCGGTGAAAAAGCTGTGCCGTAACTGCAAGATTATTCGCCGCGAAGGTGTTGTTCGAGTAATTTGCAGCGCGGAACCGCGTCACAAACAGCGCCAAGGCTGAGTGTGATTGTGCTTCAAGCCCGGCAGCTAGTGCGCTGCCGGGTTGATTATTTGTTATTACAGCGATATTATCTCGCGCCCTATTTCTTGGCTTCCGGGGCGTAGGTAGCTGTCAATTGGAGTCCCACTGAATGGCCCGTATTGCAGGCGTTAACATTCCAGATAACAAGCATACTGTTATCTCGCTGACCTACATCTATGGTGTTGGTCGCACTACTGCACAGAAAATTTGTGCAGAGACTGGGGTAAACCCAGCAGCAAAGATCAAAGATCTGAGCGACGAGCAGATTGAACAGCTGCGTGGCGAAGTGGCGAAGTTCACCACTGAAGGTGACCTGCGTCGCGAAATCAACATGAAAATCAAGCGCTTGATGGACCTCGGTTGCTATCGCGGTCTGCGTCATCGTCGTGGTCTGCCAGTACGCGGTCAGCGTACCAAGACCAACGCGCGTACCCGTAAAGGTCCGCGTAAGCCGATCCGCAAGTAATCGCCCCAGCGAATCGACAGGAAAATTATCATGGCAAAACCTGCTGCTCGTCCTCGTAAAAAAGTTAAAAAGACAGTGGTTGATGGCATCGCCCACATCCATGCATCTTTTAACAACACCATCGTGACCATTACCGACCGTCAAGGTAACGCTCTTTCCTGGGCTACCTCCGGTGGTTCGGGTTTCCGCGGTTCCCGCAAGTCCACCCCGTTTGCTGCTCAAGTAGCTGCTGAACGTGCTGGTCAAGCTGCGCTGGAATACGGCCTGAAAAACCTCGACGTAAACGTCAAAGGTCCAGGTCCAGGTCGTGAATCCGCAGTCCGCGCTTTGAACGGCTGTGGCTACAAGATCGCCAGCATCACCGACGTGACGCCAATCCCGCACAACGGGTGCCGTCCGCCGAAGAAGCGCCGCGTGTAATCCAGGAGATTGTAAAGAATGGCTCGTTACATTGGTCCAAAATGCAAACTCGCTCGTCGCGAAGGCACCGATCTCTTTCTGAAGAGCGGCGTGCGCGCGATCGAATCGAAGTGCAACATTGAAGCAGCACCTGGTATCCACGGCCAACGCCGCGGTCGCCAGTCCGACTACGGCACCCAACTGCGTGAAAAGCAGAAGGTCCGTCGTATCTACGGCGTTCTCGAGCGTCAATTCAGCGGCTACTACAAAGAAGCTGCTGGCAAGAAAGGTGCAACTGGTGAAAACCTGCTGCAACTGCTCGAATGCCGTCTGGACAACGTTGTATACCGTATGGGCTTTGGTTCGACTCGTGCCGAATCCCGTCAGCTGGTATCGCACAAGTCGATCAGCGTAAACGGTCAGACCGTTAACGTTCCGTCCTACCAGGTTCGTGCTGGTGACGTGGTCGCTGTTCGCGAGAAAGCAAAAAACCAACTTCGCATTGTCCAAGCTCTCGATCTGTGTGCCCAACGTGGCCGCGTAGAATGGGTAGAAGTAGACACTGAGAAGAAGTCGGGCGTTTTCAAGAACGTTCCAGCTCGCAGTGATCTGTCCGCCGACATCAACGAAAGCCTGATTGTCGAGCTCTACTCCAAGTAAGGGCTAGAAAATAGGTGCATCCATGCAGATTTCGGTAAATGAGTTCCTGACACCTCGCCACATTGATGTGCAAGTTGTCAGTCCAACCCGCGCCAAGATCACGCTCGAGCCTCTCGAGCGTGGCTTTGGCCACACCCTGGGCAACGCGCTGCGCCGCATCCTGTTGTCCTCAATGCCCGGCTGTGCAGTAGTCGAGGCCGAGATTGACGGTGTGCTCCACGAGTACAGCGCCATCGAAGGTGTACAGGAAGACGTAATTGAAATCCTGTTGAACCTTAAAGGTCTGGCTATCAAGCTGCACGGCCGTGACGAAGTTACGCTGACCTTGTCGAAGAAGGGTTCGGGGGTGGTTACCGCTGCCGATATTCAGCTGGATCATGATGTCGAGATCGTTAACCCCGATCACGTAATCGCTAACCTGGCGTCTAACGGCGCCCTGAACATGAAGCTCGTAGTAGCTCGTGGTCGTGGTTATGAACCGGCAGACTCGCGTCAGAGCGATGAAGACGAAAGCCGCAGCATCGGTCGCTTGCAGCTTGACTCTTCGTTCAGCCCGGTTCGCCGTATCGCATACGTGGTGGAAAACGCCCGTGTCGAACAGCGTACTAACCTGGACAAGCTGGTTATTGATCTGGAAACCAACGGTACCCTGGATCCTGAAGAGGCTATCCGCCGTGCTGCAACCATTCTGCAACAGCAGTTGGCTGCGTTCGTCGACCTCAAAGGTGACAGTGAGCCAGTGGTTGTCGAGCAGGAAGACGAGATCGATCCGATCCTGCTTCGCCCGGTTGACGATCTGGAACTGACTGTACGTTCGGCTAACTGCCTTAAGGCGGAAAACATCTACTACATCGGCGACCTGATTCAGCGTACCGAAGTAGAGCTGTTGAAGACTCCGAACCTGGGCAAGAAATCCTTGACTGAAATCAAGGACGTTCTGGCCTCCCGCGGTCTGTCCCTCGGCATGCGCCTCGACAACTGGCCGCCTGCAAGTCTTAAGAAGGACGACAAGGCGACTGCCTGATCGTCGTAATCACCGAACGTAGTGTTTGGTAAGGAATGAACCATGCGTCATCGTAAAAGTGGTCGTCACCTGAGCCGCACCAGCTCGCACCGCAAGGCCATGTTCCAAAACATGGCGGTGTCGCTGTTCGAGCACGAGCTGATCAAAACGACTCTGCCAAAAGCTAAAGAACTGCGCCGCGTTGCCGAGCCGCTGATCACTTTGGCCAAGACAGATAGCGTTGCTAACCGTCGTCTGGCTTTCGACCGTACTCGTTCGAAAGCTATCGTTGGTAAGCTCTTCAACGACCTGGGCAAGCGTTACGCTACCCGTGAGGGTGGCTACCTGCGCATCCTCAAGTGCGGTTTCCGCGCTGGCGACAACGCGCCTATGGCGTACGTCGAGTTGGTTGATCGTGCTACTGCTGGCGAAGCTGTATCTGCCGAGTAAGACGTCAGTCTGAAACAAAAAACCGGGCCTAGTGCCCGGTTTTTTGTGCCTGTAGTAAACGCGCCCTTTGTACAAGTCTCTCCTTCGTCACGTCGTCATTATGTGATGGGGATGATCATTAGTATTTCTCTATCGATGTCTACAGATTAATGAATTTGTAGCTGACATAGCGATGATCAATACTCCTTCTCAGCCGATAGCCGGCAGTTCAAGACCGATAGATGAAGGAAGATCGCATGAGCCAAAACAAAACGCTTACCACCGCCAGTGGCGCTCCTGTTGCCGATAACCAGAATTCCCGTTCCGCCGGCCCTCGCGGCCCACTGCTGCTCGACGACTTCCACCTGATCGAAAAGCTGGCACACTTCAACCGCGAAAACATCCCGGAACGCCGTGTGCACGCCAAAGGCTCAGGCGCCTACGGTACCTTTACTGTTACGCGGGATATCACCCAATACACCAGCGCCAAGCTCTTCGAGACCGTCGGTAAGCAAACGCCAACCTTCCTGCGATTTTCCACTGTCGGTGGTGAACGCGGTTCAGCGGATACCGAGCGCGATCCTCGTGGTTTCGCGCTGAAGTTCTACACCGAGGAAGGCAACTGGGACATTGTCGGCAACAATACGCCGGTGTTCTTCATCCGTGATCCGCTGAAATTCCCGGACTTTATCCACACCCAAAAACGCCTGCCGCAAAGCAATCTCAAAAGCGCACAGGCCATGTGGGACTTCTGGTCGCACTCTCCGGAAGCGCTGCACCAGGTCACCATTCTGTTCTCCGACCGGGGTATTCCTGATGGCTACCGTCACATGCACGGCTTCGGCAGCCACACTTACAGCCTGATCAGCGCCAATGGCGAGCGCCATTGGGTCAAGTGGCACTACAAGACCCAACAAGGGATCAAGAATCTCGCCCCTGCAGAGGCGGCGCGCCTGGCAGGCACCGATCCGGATTACGCCCAGCGCGACCTGTTCGAAGCCATCGAGCGCGGTGACTTTCCGAAATGGCGTGTGTGCATTCAGATCATGACCGAGGCCCAGGCCGCAGCACACTACGAGAACCCGTTCGACGTGACCAAGACCTGGTCGCAGAAGGAGTTCCCGTTGATCGAAGTCGGTGAGTTGGAGCTCAATCGAAACCCGCTGAACTACTTCGCCGAAGTCGAGCAAGCCGCGTTCGGCCCCAGCAACATGGTGCCAGGCGTCGGTCTTTCGCCAGACCGCATGCTGCAAGGTCGTGTGTTCGCTTACGCTGATGCGCACCGCTACCGTGTCGGCACCAATCACCAGCAGTTGCCGGTCAACGCGTCACGCAGCCCGGTGAATACCTATCAGCGCGATGGCTCCATGGCTTTTGGCAGCAATGGCGGTGCGGCACCGAACTACGAGCCCAATAGCTACATCGAGTCGCCAAAGCAGGCGCCTCGTTATGCTGAGCCTGCGCTGGCCTTGAGTGGTGCGGCCGATCGCTACGATCATCGCGAAGATACCGACTATTACAGTCATGCCGGTGCGCTGTTCCGCCTGATGAGTGACGAGCAAAAAGCGCTGTTGGTCAATAACATCGCCAGCGCCATGGCGGGTGTTTCCACCGACGTGGTTGATCGTCAATTGCAGCATTTCTACAAGGCGGATCCGGCGTATGGAGAAGCAATCGCAACGCTGCTCAACGTACAGCTTAACGAAGTCTAAATGAGAAGCAGAACCGCCCTTAATTGGGCGGTTTTTGCGTTATTTAAGCTGCTTTTCTCAGAATATCTTCGCTTTTATTGCGTCTTCCGAGTGACGTTGGCGCCAGGTTGGTTCAAACTACAGACTTTCAAGCAGGGAGATGTAGGGCGATGCAAGGCCACCCAGACGTTATCGATTACCTCAACACGTTGCTGACCGGCGAACTGGCCGCGCGTGATCAATATTTCGTCCACTCGCGGATGTATGAGGACTGGGGTTTCACCAAGCTCTACGAACGAATCAACCACGAGATGGAAGAGGAAGCAGGGCACGCTGATGCACTGATGCGCCGGATCCTGATGCTCGAAGGCACGCCGCGCATGCGTCCGGACGATCTGGATGTCGGCACCACGGTGACAGAGATGCTCGAAGCGGACCTGCGCCTGGAATACAAGGTACGGGCTGCGCTGTGCAAGGGCATCAAGCTCTGCGAGCAGCACAAGGACTATGTCAGTCGCGAAATGCTACGGGTCCAGTTGCATGACACCGAAGAAGATCACACCTACTGGCTCGAGAAGCAGTTGGGCTTGATCAAGTTGATCGGTCTCGAGAATTACCTGCAATCCCACACCTGATTGCGGCGGATACAAAAAAGCCCCTGCCACTGATGAAGTGACAGGGGCTTTTTCATGGGGCTCGATCAGGCCCGGTCGCGCTCCAGCAAAGGCTTGAGGTAGTAACCGGTGTGGGACTGCTTCATCTCGGATACTTCCTCAGGCGTGCCGACGGCAATGATCTGCCCGCCCTTCGAACCTCCTTCCGGCCCCAGGTCCACCAGCCAGTCGGCGGTCTTGATGACGTCCAGGTTGTGCTCGATCACAACCACGGTGTTGCCGTGGTCACGCAGGCGATGCAACACGTCCAGCAGTTGCTGGATGTCCGCGAAGTGCAGCCCGGTGGTGGGTTCGTCGAGGATGTACAGGGTCTTGCCGGTATCACGCTTGGACAGCTCGCGGGACAGTTTCACCCGCTGGGCTTCACCGCCGGACAGCGTGGTCGCCGATTGCCCCAGCTTGATGTACGACAGACCGACGTCCATCAACGTTTGCAGCTTGCGCGCCAGGGCCGGTACCGCATCGAAGAACTCCCGGGCTTCCTCGATGGTCATCTCGAGGGTTTCATGGATGCTCTTGCCCTTGTACTTAATCTCGAGGGTTTCACGGTTGTAGCGCTTGCTCTTGCAGACATCGCAGGGCACGTAGATGTCCGGCAGGAAGTGCATTTCCACCTTGATCAGGCCATCACCCTGGCAGGCCTCGCAGCGGCCGCCCTTGACGTTGAAGGAGAAACGCCCGGGGCCATAACCGCGGGAGCGGGATTCCGGCACGCCGGCAAACAGCTCGCGAATCGGTGTGAACAGGCCGGTGTAGGTGGCCGGGTTGGAACGCGGCGTACGACCGATGGGGCTCTGGTCGATGTCGACGACCTTGTCCAGGTGCTCCAGGCCCTTGATGCTGTCGTGAGCGGCCGCTTCGAGGGTGGTCGCACCGTTGAGTGCCGTGGCGCTCAACGGGAAGAGCGTGTTGTTGATCAGCGTCGACTTGCCTGAGCCGGACACGCCGGTCACGCAGGTCAGCAGGCCGATCGGGATCTCCAGGTCGACATTGCGCAGGTTGTTGCCACGGGCACCCTTGAGTGTCAGCGACAGCTTTTTGTTGCGCGGCGTACGTTTGGCCGGCACCGCGATCTTCACCCGGCCCGACAGGTACTTGCCGGTCAGGGAGTCGGGATGCGCCATTACCTCGGCCGGCGTACCTTCGGCGACGATGTGCCCACCGTGAACCCCCGCGCCCGGGCCGATATCCACGACATAGTCGGCCAAGCGAATCGCGTCTTCATCGTGCTCGACCACGATTACCGTGTTGCCGATGTCTCGCAGGTGTTTCAGGGTGCCGAGCAACCGGTCGTTATCGCGTTGGTGCAGGCCGATCGAAGGTTCGTCGAGGATGTACAGGACGCCGACCAGGCCGGCACCGATCTGGCTGGCCAGGCGAATACGCTGGGCCTCGCCACCGGACAGGGTGTCCGCGCTGCGATCCAGCGACAGATAATCGAGGCCGACGTTGACCAGGAACTGCAGGCGTTCGCGAATTTCCTTGAGGATCTTGTCGGCAATCTCGCCACGACGGCCAGTCAGCTTCAACCCACCGAAATAATCGCAGGCATCGCCGATGGGCAGGTTGGTCACCGCCGGCAGGGTTTTTTCGCCGACCCACACATGCCGCGCCTCACGACGCAGGCGGGTGCCGCGGCAATCAGGGCAGGACTGGGTGCTGAGGAACTTGGCCAGTTCTTCGCGTACCGAGGCCGACTCGGTTTCGCGATAACGACGCTCCAGGTTGGGCACGATGCCTTCGAACGGGTGCGAGCGCTTGACGATATCGCCCCGGTCATTCAGGTATTTGAAATCGACGTTTTGCGAACCGCTGCCGTGCAGGATGCTCTTCTGCTGATCGGCCGGCAGTTCGTTGAACGGCACTTCCAGGCTGAACTTGTAGTGGGAGGCCAGCGAGCCGAGCATCTGGAAATAATAGACGTTGCGCCGGTCCCAGCCGCGAATCGCGCCTTCTGCCAGGGTCAGTTCACCGTTGACCAGGCGCTTGATGTCGAAGAACTGCTTGACCCCCAGGCCATCACAGGTCGGGCAGGCGCCGGCCGGGTTGTTGAAGGAAAACAGCTTGGGCTCGAGTTCGCTGATGGCATGGCCACAGATCGGGCAGGCAAAACGCGCGGAGAAGATCATCTCTTCGCCCGGCTCGTCGTCCATCGGCGCCACCAGGGCGATGCCGTCTGCCAGTTTCAGCGCGGTCTCGAAGGATTCGGCCAGGCGCTGTTGCAGGTCGGCGCGAACCTTGAAACGGTCGACCACGACATCGATGGTATGTTTTTTCTGCTTGTCGAGCTTGGGGGCTTCGTCCAGCTCGTAAAGCTTGCCGTTGATCCGCGCACGGACGAACCCTTGGGCGCGCAGCTCTTCGAAGACTGAAAGGTGTTCACCTTTGCGCTCGCGAATGACCGGGGCCAGCAGCATCAGCTTGCTGCCCTCCGGTTCGGCGAGGACCAGGTCGACCATCTGGCTGACGGTCTGCGCTTCCAGGGGAATGTCGTGGTCCGGGCAGCGCGGAATGCCGACGCGTGCATACAGCAGGCGCAGGTAGTCGTAGATTTCGGTGATGGTGCCGACGGTCGAACGCGGGTTGTGCGAGGTCGACTTCTGTTCGATGGAGATCGCCGGCGACAGGCCTTCGATGGTGTCGACGTCAGGTTTTTCCATCATCGACAGGAACTGCCGGGCGTAGGCCGACAGCGACTCGACATAACGACGCTGGCCTTCGGCGTACAGCGTGTCGAAAGCCAGGGAGGACTTGCCGGAGCCGGACAGGCCGGTGATGACGATCAGCTTGTCCCTTGGCAGGGTCAGGTCGATGTTCTTCAGGTTGTGGGTTCGGGCCCCACGAATCAGGATCTTGTCCAAAGTGGCCTCGCTCGGCGGGCGTCGAAAACGTAGGAGTATACGGCCAAATACTGGATGGATGCACACTATCGAATACTGGTTTTGTCGCCTTACATGAAAGCTCTTTCATCTACACGTGGCAAAGCGTCGCGATATACCCTGTCAATCGATGGGACTGGTAGAATCGCCGCCGGTTCACATGAGGTTTTTCCATGCACGATCCCCACAGCGAACGCATGAGTGGCAGTGAGACCCGCGCAGCAAGCGGTCTGGCCCTGGTGTTCGCCTTCCGTATGCTTGGCATGTTCATGGTGTTGCCGGTATTGGCGACCTATGGCATGGACCTGGCGGGAGCGACCCCGGCCCTCATCGGGCTGGCGATTGGCGCTTACGGCCTGACCCAGGCGATTTTCCAGATTCCCTTCGGTTTCATTTCCGACCGCATCGGGCGCCGCCCGGTGATTTACCTGGGGCTGATCGTCTTCGCCCTCGGCAGCGTCCTGGCGGCCAACGCCGACTCGATCTGGGGCGTGATCGCCGGGCGCATCCTGCAAGGTGCTGGCGCGATTTCCGCGGCGGTGATGGCCTTGCTGTCCGACCTGACCCGCGAGCAGCATAGGACTAAAGCCATGGCCATGATCGGCATGACGATCGGCCTGTCGTTTGCGGTCGCCATGGTGGTAGGGCCGTTGCTGACCCGTGCTTTCGGCCTGTCCGGATTGTTCCTGGCCACCGGTGGCATGGCACTGTTCGGTATCGTGATCGTGATGTTCATGGTGCCGCGCTCCACGGGTCCGTTGCAGCACCGTGAATCCGGCGTCGCCCGCCAGGCACTGATACCGACGCTCAAGCACCCGGACCTGCTGCGCCTGGATCTTGGTATCTTCGTGTTGCATGCGATGCTGATGTCGAGTTTCGTCGCCTTGCCCCTGGCGCTGGTCGAGAAAGCCGGCCTGCCCAAGGAGCAGCATTGGTGGGTGTACCTGACCGCGCTGCTGATTTCCTTCTTCGCCATGATTCCGTTCATCATCTACGGCGAGAAGCGACGCAAAATGAAACGAGTTTTGCTCGGCGCCGTCGTGACGCTGATGCTCACTGAGCTATTCTTCTGGCAGTTCGGCGACAGCTTGCGAGCTCTGGTGATTGGAACCGTGGTGTTTTTCACGGCCTTCAATCTGCTGGAAGCTTCGTTGCCGTCGCTGATCAGCAAGGTTTCACCGGCGGGCGGCAAGGGCACGGCGATGGGGGTCTACTCCACCAGTCAGTTCCTCGGTTCGGCACTGGGCGGCATACTCGGCGGCTGGCTGTTCCAGCATGGCGGTCTGTCGGTTGTGTTCCTTGGATGCGCCGGTCTGGCTGCCCTCTGGCTGGCCTTTGCTGTTACCATGCGTGAACCTCCCTACGTGACAAGCCTGCGCTTGCCATTGTCGCCCGAGGCGATCCGCGAAGCGGGGCTGGTTGAGCGCCTGAAGGCCGTCGTAGGGGTAACAGATGCAGTGATAGTCGCTGATGAGGCGGCCATTTACATCAAATTGGACACCGAACTATTGGATCGCACCACCCTTGAAAGCCTGGTGAACAACCCGGCCGGGGCAGCGTGCGTAGCCTAGGAGAACGTAATGGCCCGTGGGGTTAACAAAGTCATATTGGTCGGCACTTGCGGCCAGGATCCTGAAGTTCGTTACCTGCCGAATGGCAACGCCGTGACCAACCTGAGTCTGGCAACCAGCGAACAGTGGACCGACAAGCAAACCGGTCAGAAAGTCGAAAAAACCGAATGGCACCGTGTGTCGATGTTCGGCAAGGTCGCAGAGATCGCCGGCGAATACCTGCGTAAAGGTTCGCAGGTCTACATCGAAGGCAAACTGCAGACCCGCGAGTGGGAAAAAGACGGTATCAAGCGTTACACCACTGAAATCGTGGTCGACATGCAAGGCACCATGCAATTGCTGGGCGGTCGTCCACAGCAGGGTGACCAGCAAGGCCAGGGCGGTGGTAACAACTACCAGCAATCCGCGCCACGCCAGCAGGCTCCGCGTCCACAGCAGTCGGCCCCGCAACAGTCGCGCCCGGCTCCTCAGCAGGCCGCTCCGCAGCCGGCTCCGGACTTCGACAGCTTCGATGACGATATTCCGTTCTAAAACAGCGGTAAGCCCCGAGCTACAAGCGGCGAGCTGAAAAACAAAACCCGCACTTCGATCTGAAGTGCGGGTTTTTTTTTGCGGTGAAACTCCTTGAAAGAAGTTTCAGTTCGCGAGGAATTCGTCCGTGGACACCACGTTGGCGTAGGCAAAGCCCAGGGCCGACATGAAGGCTGCATGTACATGAGCCGCCGGAACGGTCACGCCGTTGAACTCCAGGTCACGGGAGGCACAGGCATCGTGGATCACCGTGACGCTGTAGCCGAGGTCGTTGGCAGCGCGGGTGATGCCGTCGACACACATGTGGCTCATGCTGCCGACCACCACCAGTTCCTTGATGCCTTGCTCGTCGAGAATGGACTGCAGTTCGGTTTCGCGGAACGAGTTGACGAAGTGTTTGAGCACCACTGGCTCATTGTCCTGGTTGAGCACTTTAGGGTGCAGCTTGGCGCCGTCGGAGCCTGGGGTGAAAAACGGTGCGTCTTCGGAAGTGAATTCGTGGCGGATGTGCACCACCGAATCCCCGGCATCACGAAAGGCCTTGAGCAGGCGGACGGCGTTGTCTGCCGCGGCATCGGCGCCGGCCAGCGGCCACTTGCCTTCTGGGAAGTAGTCTTTTTGGATATCGACTACGATGAGTGCTTGCTTGGCCATGACTGTTTCCTCGAAGTGCGGTTTGGGTGTGGAATGGAGTATTGGCCCTGGCCGAGCGTCCGGGGATTGGCCGCACCGACAATAGAAGGGGGAAAACTGACAATGGATGCACAAAGGGCGATCGCCGAGCTGGGCGTGTTGATCTATCCCGGCGCGCAGATGGCGGCGGTGCATGGCTTGACGGACCTGTTCGGGGTGGCCAACCGGATCGCCGCCGAGCATCAAGAGGCGCGCTTGCCCTTGCTGCGCGTGAGCCATTGGCAGGTCGATGGCCAGCAGGCACCGTCGCGCGTCTATGACAGTCATCCCGCGACAGACGACGCATTGGTGGCGGTATTGATTCCACCGTCGATTGCCGGGTTCACCGAAGGCCAGGCGCCGCAGCCGTTGCTGCGCTGGCTGCGCCAACAACACGCCAGCGGCGCGACCCTCGGGGGCGTCTGCGTGGGTTCGCTGCTGTTGGCTGAAAGCGGACTGCTCGACGGGCGCAGCGCCACCACTCACTGGACTTCGGCAAAGTCCTTCAGCGAGCGTTACCCGGCGATCAAGCTCAAGGCCGATACTCCCATCGTCGATGACGGTGACCTGATTACCACCGCCGGACTGATGGCCTGGTCTGAATTGGGACTGCGCCTGGTGGATCGACTGTTGGGGCCGAGCATTGCCACCGGCACTGCGCGTTTCCTGGTGGTGGAACACAGCGACAGCGCCAGTGAGTGCGGCAGCAATTTCGCGCCGATTCTCAACCATGGCGATGCCTCGATTCTCAAGGTTCAACACTGGCTGCAAAGCACTGGCGCCACCGATGTCTCGCTGGCGACCATGGCTGAGCGGGCAGGGCTGGAAGAGCGTACGTTCCTGCGCCGTTTCCGCGCGGCGACGGGGCTCAAGCCTACGGAATATTGCCAGCATCTGCGGGTCGGCAAGGCTCGGGAAATGCTCGAGTTTACCAACGGCACCATCGATCACATTGCCTGGACCGTCGGGTATCAGGATCCGGGAGCGTTTCGTTCGACGTTCAAGAAGATTACCGGGCTGGCGCCGAGTGATTATCGGGCGCGGTTTGGGGTGATGCCCAGTGTTGCAACCCGTTAGCGGCTGCATCACACAACCCTGTGGGAGCGGGCTTGCTCGCGAAAGCGGTATGTCAGTCAAAACTGGTGGGACTGGAAGATTGCTTTCGCGAGCGAGCCCGCTCCCACAGGGGGGGCGATGTCAGGTTTGAATCGTGCAAAATGCCGGTATGAAAAATCCGGTCGTGCAGAATAAGGCGGGCGAGGTGCCACTATCGTTTCTGCTACAGGCTGATTTACATAGCATTTTTCTCAGCAGGCGGTTGGCCTGAACCCTGCACCCCATCAGCTACATTCATATCGCGACAACTGAAGGGGGACGCATGACCCCAACAAACCGCAAGAAACTGGTCGTCGCCCATTCGGTGCGCGACGATGCACCGGTTCACGAAGTCGAAACCAATCGCGCCCTGGCCCGTTGGCTGGCGCAAATCCTCGGGCTCAAATTCGGCGGCAGCTACGACCCGCAGGTACACAGCGGTCGAGACATCTATCTGTTACCGACCCAGACCCTGGTGGGGGCCGCAGCCGCCCGGCATTTGGGCGTCAAGGGACCGGAGGATTTGTGGGGCGGTTATGTCGAGCATGATTTCATCTGCACCAAAGCCATCAGCCATGGTTTGTTGAATCGACATGCCCATGCTCCGCAAGGCTGGGCGCCGTTGTTTTCCGAACGGGTGCGCACGGTGGTGCTTGATGGTCTGAGTGTGTTCTCGTTCGAGGATGCGCGTCCGGCGGCGGAGCATCTGCTCTACAGTGGCGCGATCCGCATCAAGCCGATTCATGCCTGTGCCGGGCGTGGTCAGGAAGTCATCAAGAGCCTCGACCAGTTCGACGAAATCCTCGCCCGTCCTGATGCGAAAGCGCTGTTCAGTGAAGGCGTGGTGCTGGAGCAGGACCTGGACCAGGTGATTACCCACAGCGTCGGGCAGAGTTTCATTGGTGAAAAGGTGCTCAGTTACTGCGGTGATCAATACTTGACCACAGACGCCCACGGCGAAGAGGTCTATGGTGGTTCCAATCTGCTGGTGGTGCAGGGTGGCTACGACGATCTGCTGACCCTGGATTTACCCGACGATGTGCAACTGGCGATCCGGCAGGCTCAGGTATTTGACGGTGCCGCAGACGAAGCCTATCCCGGTTTCTACGCCTCACGGCGCAATTACGACATCGCCCAGGGTATCGCCAGTGATGGCCAGCAACGCAGCGGCGTGCTCGAGCAATCCTGGCGCATGGGTGGGGCTAGCAGCGCTGAAGTCGCAGCCTTGCAGAGTTTCGTCAACGATCCGGGGATGCGCGCGATTCGCGTGTCTTCGGTGGAGACCTACATCGATCAGCCGCTGCCGGCGGACGCCATCGAGGTGTACCGCGGGCCGGCGGAAAACAGCGATTTCCTCCTCAAGTACGTAACGGTCACATCCTATGACGGCTAGAAGCGAAAGCATTCAAATCGACATCGACGACGAACAGATGAGCGGGACTTTTCTCAGCCCCAAATCGAAAGTCCCCGGCGTGTTGTTTGTGCACGGCTGGGGCGGCAGTCAGGAGCGAGACCTGGAACGGGCGAAGGGCATCGCCGGATTGGGTTGTGTGTGTTTGACCTTCGATCTGCGCGGGCACACCGGCGGCACGGGTATTCCGCTGACCCGGGTAACCCGCGAAGACAACCTGCGCGACCTGCTGGCGGCCTACGACCGTTTGCTCGCGCACCCGGCGCTGGATACCTCGGCGATTGCCGTGGTCGGCACCAGCTACGGCGGTTACCTGGCCTCGATCCTCACTTCGCTGCGGCCGGTGCGCTGGCTGGCGTTGCGGGTGCCGGCGCTGTACCGCGACGATCAATGGCACACCCCCAAGCGCGACTTGGACAAGCTCGACCTGCGCGACTACCGCAGCACCCTGGTGCGCGCCGATAGCAACCGGGCGCTGCATGCCTGTTCGCAATTTACCGGGGATGTGTTGCTGGTAGAGTCGGAAACCGATGTCTACGTACCCCACGCGACCATCATGAGTTATCGCGCGGCGTGTCAGCAGACCCACTCGCTGACTCACCGCATCATCGATGGGGCGGATCATGCGCTGAGTGAACCCGTTTCACAGCAGGCCTACACCTCGATCCTGGTGGACTGGATCACGGAAATGGTGGTGGGTGAGCGGTTGAGCATTATTCAGTCCTCATAATCTTGTGGTGTTCTTTCGGGCTTCGAAAACAGCACCCATCACTTGGGCTTCTTCGAGATCCGCAACGACTTGGCCTTGGCCTCCACCAGCAGGTACATCACCAGCGTGATCAACAGCGGCAACAGGAAATAGATCGCCCGATAAGCCAGCAACCCCGCCACCAGGCTGCCCCGTGAGGCTTCGTGTTGCAGCAGTGCCACGAACACCGCTTCCAGCACACCGAGCCCGGCCGGAATGTGGGTGATGACCCCGGCGATGGCGCTGATCAGCAACACACCCAGCACCAGCGGATAGTCCAGTTTGCTCGGCAACAGGGTGAAAATCACTGCGGCCATCAACGACCAGTTCAGCGCCCCCAGGGCCAGTTGCAGGATTGCCATGCGCAGCGACGGCAAGTTGATTTCCACCCCACGAATCGACCATTCCCGACGCTTGGAGAACTGGCACGCCGCCAGATACCCCGCACTCACCAATAGCAGCAACACGCCCACCGCCTGTAGCGCGCCGCTGCTCAGTTTCCAGCCTGGTGGCATGCGCACCAGTCCGCTGCTGAACACCGCGCCGGCGATCACCATGTAGCCGAACCAGTTGGTCGCCAGGCTCAGGCCGAGGATTTTCGCAATGTTGGATTTGCTCACCCCGAGCCGTGAATACAGGCGATACCGCATGGCAATGCCGCCGACCCAGGCGCTCAGGTTGAGGTTGAAGGCGTAGCTGATGATGCCCACCGGCAGGATCTGTTTCCACGTCAGGTCCTGGCGGATGTAGGTGCGGCCAATCAGGTCGAAACAGGCGTAGACCAGAAAACTCACCAGGGTCAGGCCGGCCGCGATGATCAAGGTGCGTACCTTGAAATCGGCCAGGGTCTCTAACACTTCGTTCCATTCAATGCGCTGGGCGAACATCGTCAAGAGGACGATCAACGCCAGGAAAAACAGCATCGTCAACGGTCTTTTCCAACGGCTCCAGCGCGATTTGGCCGGGTGCTCGGCGTGGGACGCCGCCTGTGCTTCAGTGCGGCTCATGTTGATCGCTCCCGGTCGGTGGGGTGAATGCTTTCAATCGTGGTTTGTGCGCGGGCAACCAGCCGGCCCATGCCGGAAAATGCCGCAGGAAGTGAAACACCATGAAGCCCACGGTCATGTGCCAGATTCGCCCGCGCGGGGCTTTGTCCACGGACATGGCCTTGCAATGGTTATCGCTGAGTTCCTCGAGCCGTTCGAACAGGTCACGGTTGAACGCACGGTCACGGATCAACACGTTGGCCTCCAGGTTCATCGACAGGCTCAACGGGTCGAGGTTGCTCGAGCCGACGGTGCTCCAGTCTTCGTCCACCAACGCGACCTTGCCGTGCAGTGGGCGGTCGCAGTATTCGAAGATTTTCACACCGGACTTGAGCAGGTAATCGTAAGTCATGCGCGCTGCCAGTTTGGCCACCAGCATATCCGGCTGGCCCTGCAGGATCAGGCGCACTTCAACGCCGCGGCGCGCCGCGTTACGGATCTCGCGCAGCAAGCGATAGCCTGGAAAAAAGTAGGCGTTGGCGATGACCACGCGCCGCTGCGCCGTGCGCAGCGCCAGGCGGTAAACCTCTTCGATGTCGGTCGAATGCTCGGCGTTGTCGCGGTACACCAGCCGCACCTGGCCATCGTGATCGGTCACGACCAGTTCCGAGCGCCGTTGCCGACGGCGTTGCCACCAGTATTTCGCGCGGGCCGGGCGACCGCATTGCAGCAGGGCAAAGTGGTGGATGTCGGCCACCGCCGGGCCTTGCACTTCAACCGAATAATCCTGTTTGGCTTCCGGGCCGAAGTCGGCCAGATGATCGGCGGAGAAGTTGATCCCGCCGATGAACGCAAGCGTTCCGTCCACCACCACGATCTTGCGATGCAGGCGGCGGAACCAGTTGGTGCGGATGCCCAGGCGCTTGGGGGCCGGGTCGAACATCTGCAAATGCACGCCGGCACCGCTCAGGGCGGTGAGATACCCGGCAGACAACTCTCCGCAGCCAAACCCGTCAAAACTGGCCGTCACGCGTACGCCCCGTTGAGCCGCCTCGATGAGCACGTCCTTCAGTTCTTCGCCCACCTTGTCCTCGAACACAATGAAGGTTTCCAGGAGGATCTCGGTTTTGGCCTGGCGCATGGCCTCGAACACCCTGGGGAAATAGGCTTCGCCATTTTCCAACAGTTCGACCCGATTGTTACCCTGCCAGCCGTACTCGACGTCGACCCTTTGCGGCTCGCTCATGGGCGGCGCGGCTATCGTTTTTTCCAGCGCGGTTTTTTCCATCGACGGGCTACTCATAGCTCAATCTCCACCGACAACGGTGCGTGATCCGAAAGGTGTGACCAGGGCCGGGTGGCCAGTACCTGCGGACGGCTGGCCTTGAGGTTGCGCACGTAGATGCGGTCCAGGCGCAGGGTCGGCAATCGCGCGGGAAAACTGCGCGCCGGCTTGCCATGGTGCTCGGCGAACACTTCGCGCAAACCGCAGGGCTTGAGCAGGGCATCGGCGCGTTGGCGCCAGTCATTGAAATCACCGGCCACGATCACCGGCGCGTCGCCTGGCAACGACTCAAGGCGGCGCTCCAGCAACTTGAGCTGTTCATTGCGGTGGTTTTCGCGCAATCCGAGATGAACGCATATGGCATGCACCTCCGGGCCTTCGCCAGGCAGGCGCAGCACACAGTGCAAAATGCCGCGGTTCTCGTGGCCGCTGATGGACACGTCGAGGTTGTCGTGGCGAACGATCTGGAATTTCGACAGCAAGGCGTTACCGTGATCGCCTGCCGGATAGACCGCATTGCGGCCGTAGGCAAACTGCGGCCAGAGGGTATCGGCGAGGAATTCGTACTGGGGTATCGCCGGCCAATTGTCGTAGCGCTTGGGGTGATGTTCGTGGGTGCCGTGTACCTCCTGCAGAAACACCACGTCGGCAGACACGCTGCGCACCGCTTCGCGCAGTTCAGGCAGGATGAAGCGCCGGTTCAACGCCGTGAAACCCTTGTGGGTGTTGACCGTCAGCACGGTGAAACGGTGCACCGTGCTCTCGATGGTCGCCTGCTCGTCGGTGGTACCAACCGGTTCGGAAATGCTCATGGCAACACTCCTTCGGCAGCGGGTTCGCCGGGGGCAGTGAGCAGCTCTTTGTCGAGGTCGAAGCGCTCCAGCAAACGACGCGCATCGAAGGGCGCGCGAACCTTGATGTCGTTATCGAAATAGCAGAACACTTCCCGAGACTTGCGCGCCCTGGGTTTCAGGCGCGGCGCGATCAAATGCGGATCGGCCGGTTGCCGCCCCTGATGCCAGGCCTCGATCCGGTCGCCCCAACGCTTCAGTGCCTGAGGGGTGTAGCCGCTGGCGTAGAGCTCTTCGGCACCGTGCAGCCGCAGGTACACGAAGTCGCTGGTGAGGTCCTCGCGGTACGGCCATTTGCCGGCGGTGTCGGCGATGACCAGGGCCGTGTTGTGGCGTTTGAGCAGGCGGACAAATAGCGGATCGATGAAGCTCTCGTTGCGGATTTCCACGGCATGGCGCAAGGGCTGTTTCCTGCTCGCCTTCAGGCTGGCGTGGCCGTTTACGTGGGAATCGTGCTGGCGGGCGAGGGCGGCGGCCTGTTGGGTGTCGTGGGGCAATTGTTCGAGGAAGGTCTCGAACAGTTCGGCGTCGAATTTGAAGTTGGGCGGAAACTGCCAAAGAATCGGGCCGAGTTTTTCCTTGAGTTCCAGCACCCCGGAGGCGAAGAAATTCGCCAGGGGTTTGTGGATGTCACGCAGACGCTTGATATGGGTGATGAAACGCGGGGCTTTGACGCTGAACACGAAGTGCGCCGGGGTTTCGGCATACCACTGGGCGTAGCGTTCGGGCCGTTGCAGGGCGTAGAACGATCCATTGATCTCGATGCTGTTGACCGCCCGTGAGGCGAATTGCAATTCGCGCCTCTGGGCCAGGCCCTTCGGGTAGAAATCCCCCCGCCAGGGCGTGTAGCGCCAACCTGATATACCGATGTGAATCGCCGCCATGTCGCCTCCCGTGTGACTGCCCCCTGATCTTTTGATGACTGTGGGGCAGTGGCGAAAGTTTCGATGGAGCTACGGACGGTCACGTTTTACAAGTCACCACAAAACCAGTAGGAGCCGGCTTTCTGGCGATGGCGGCGGCACATTCGACATGGATGTGACCGACATATCGCTATCGCCAGCAAGCCGGCTCCTACGGGGGATCAGAGGCCTGCGACCAGGCCGGTGAACATGATCGCGCTGGCGGCTTTTCCCTCGGGCACTAGACTGGTGGCGATGGTAAAAATACAGGGATGAACATTTGATATTTGTCTTGAGCGCAAAGATTGCTGGGGATTTGCCGGCCAGCAGCGAACTAGTCCGGCAATTCTCGATCAGTTCCTTACAGTCCTATCCAAAGGAGCGGATGCCTTGATCAGGCTCAAGACAGCGATATTACTGGGGGCGCTGTTGTTTTTCGGCAGCGAGGAACTGCAGGCAGCGGCCATACCGGGCGTGCCGGCCGCCGCCACACCGGCGGCACACCCGGAACCCTTGGTCCAGGGCGGGTTGCTGGGCGCCATCAGTTCGAGCATCGACGACGTCCAGAGCAAGCTCAACCTCGACAAGGACCTGCTCGACGCCTGGCGTTTGCGCGCTGATCGTGCGGCCGATGAGGTAGACCAACTGGTCAATCGCCCATCGACCCGTTCGAGTTGGAGCGTGGCGGGGGATTTCCTGCTGCTGACGGCGGTGTGGGCGGGTGTCTTCGGCCTGCTCTGGATGTTCGGCAAATTCTTGACCGAACGCCTGTGCCGCCATCGTGTGCTGCTCAGCCGAGAGCGTGGGCAGGCCTTGCTGGGTTATGTCTTGCCCTACAGCATCCCCGCGGTGATCAGCCTGCCGTTGACGATTTATGCCAGCCAGTTATTGCCGGTGTCGGCCGGCAGGGCGCTGGCGTTGTGTTTTGCCTATGCCACCAGCAGTGGCGTGTTCGCTTCGTCGTTGGTGATGTCCCTGGTGGTGCTGTTCAATGTCGGTCACAAACGCCGGGCGGTGCAGATCATTCGCCAGGACAGCCCACGACCGCTGTTCGCGATTGGTTTCCTGGTCGCCCTGAGCGACGCCTTGACCAGCCCGCAGATCGCCCATCAACTGGGGAACAATCTCACCAGCAGCATCGCTGTATTTACCGGGCTGGCGGCCTCGATTTCCTTTGGTTTGCTGGTGTTCCGCCTGCGCCGTCCGGTCGCCCAGGTGATCCGTATCCTGCCGCTGGCCCAGCGTCGGGCGCAGCCAGCGTTGCGCGAAACCCTGCGGATTTTTTCCGGGCTCTGGTACTGGCCGATCCTGTTGATGGTGCTGGTCTCTGTCATCAACCTGATCGGCATTGGCGATGACAACCAGCAAGTGCTGCGCAGCGCGCTGTTCACCACGGTGTTGCTGATTGCGACGGTGTTTCTCAGCACGACGCTGCACCACCTGTTCAAGACCCGCAGCGAGTCCGAGGTGCGCCGCAGTGGCGCCTACAAGGAACGCTTCCTGAGCCTCTCCCACGCGTTGTTGCGCATCGCCATGGCCATCGTGTTCATCGATATCCTCGGACGAATCTGGGGCGTGTCGCTGTTCGATTTTGCGGTCAGCAATGCCGTGGGACGGGCGATCAGTGACTCCTTGAGTCATATCGGCCTGATCTTCCTGGTGACCTGGATGGTCTGGGTGGTGCTCGACACGGCGATCCAGGAGGCCCTGAAACCTCCGGCCAGCAAACGCGGGGCACGCCAGCCGAGTACGCGTATCAAGACCATCCTGCCGTTGCTGCGCAATGCGATCAAAATCATTCTGGTGGTGATCTGCGCCATCACCACCATGGCCAATCTTGGCATCAATGTCGCGCCTTTCCTGGCCGGTGCCGGGGTCATTGGCCTGGCCATCGGTTTTGGCTCCCAGCAACTGGTGCAGGACGTAATTACCGGGTTGTTCATCATCATCGAAGACACCCTGTCGATCGGTGACTGGGTGGTGCTCGATTCCGGGCATGCCGGCACGGTCGAAGGCCTGACCATCCGCACCTTGCGCCTGCGCGACGGCAAGGGCTTCGTGCACTCGGTGCCCTTTGGCCAGATCAAGGCCGTGACCAACCAATCACGGCAGTTTGCCTATGCGTTCTTCTCCGTGCAGTTCACCTATGACACCGATGTCGACAAGGCCATCGAACTGATTCGCGAGGCGGGGCATTCGATCAGTGAAGACCCGTTCCTGCGGTACAACCTGCAAGGGCCACTGGATGTGTTCGGCGTCGACAGGATGGACCTCAATGGCGTAGTGCTGACGGCACAATTTCGCACCGTGTCGGGCGGGCAATATGCGGTGAGCCGGGCGTTCAACCAGCGGTTGAAAAAGCTTGTGGATAACAGTCCGTGGGTGCATTTCGCGCAGACTTATCCACAGCAGGTTTTAGTGCAGGGGCCGGCGGCGGAGCCTGTGCATGATGGGGCGGCTGAGCCGGAACATGCGGCGGTGTTGATGCCGGATCGGCCACGGCCTCAATAAATTTGGCGGCTGTTATGGCCCCATCGCCAGCAGGCTGGCTCCCACAATGGATCTGTGAACACCGGTCCAGTGGGAGCTAGCCTGCTGGCGATGGGGCCGGCGCAGGCAACCCTAATGCCGGATCAGCTTGCTCTGCACTTCAACCATGGCCTGATGCTCCAGCTCCAGCCACACATGCTTCTTGCCCGCAATCTCCGCCGCTGCCGGTAAACCATCGCGATACACCAGCCGATTGCTCGCCAGCGCCGGCACTTTCGCACCGGGCAACAGGGTGCCGGCAAGGTTCAGCGGATCGACCCCGCACACCGCGACCAAGCTGCCGTCATGGGGTCGGCGGCGGACTTCGCGCAGCAATGGAATCGCCTCCGGCAGCGCGAATTGCTCGCCCGCCAAGCCACTGACAAAACGTCCGCCACGAATCTCACCCCGCGCTTCCAGCCGATGGAAGGTGCGCAGCAATTCCCGCCAGCTCGGCAGCCAATCGGCCTCACGCTCCAGCAAGCGCCAGAACACCACGCCGTAGCGGCGCAACAAGGTCATGGCGATGTGTTCCAAGGTGTCGGCGGGCGTTGGCGTCGGTCGCGGGTTATCCACAACCGGCGCGGTCACTGCGCGTCGCAACAGCGCCCAGCGCCCGGCGTCGTCCATGCCGCCGACAAAGGCCCCGCGTCCGCGTCGGCTGCTACGCTGCTGGCGCTTGCTGGCCGGTGTGATCAGCGCCCGCAGGCCGGCAAAACTGTCGGCGTTCACCAGCCCCGCACCCACCAGCTCCTGCAGGGCGATTTCCAGCTCCGCGCGCAGCAGGTGGGCTTCGTGAATCAGCTCATCGAAAAACAGCGCGCCGTGCTGGCTGAGGGCGGCGTGTACCTTCTGTGTCTTGGGCGACAGTTCGCTGACCGGCGTTTGCTCGGTCAAGTCGCTCCAGAGTCCGACCCGATTACGCGGCAACAGCACGATCGGTGTACTGCGCAGGGCGGTGCCGGTGCTGCGGTTGCGCGCAGTCAGTCGGCTCCAGACCAGTTTGCCGCTACGGCACGCCTCATCGAGCCAGGTGGGCGAATAGTCCTTGATCCGCGCGGGCAAAAGGTCGCTGTCCCAGGCCGACGCGGCGGCGGGGTAGCCTTCGAACTGGGCGACGATCGCCGGCAGCACCGTGCTGCCCTGGCCACGGGTGGCGTTGGACAGGTGCTGCCAGTCGAACAGGAAGCGCATGAAATCCTGCAAGGCCACGGGCTCGATTTCCCGGCGCAGGCGCTTGACGGTGTAGCGATGAATCCGCGCCAGCAAATGTCGCTCACACCATTCTTCTTCGGTATTGCCTGGGGTGAAGCGCCCGCGCAGCACATAGCCTTCGCGTTCCAGGTGCGCCAATGCCTGGGTGACTTTCAGAGCGGGCAATTCGAGGGGGGCGGCAATCGCCTGCATCGGCAATGGACCAAAGGCGCTGAGCCGCGCTCGAATCACTTCTACGACGGCGTCGTCCGGCGTCCAGGCCAGATCGAAACCCGGCAGAGCCTGCAAGGGTGGAGTCCGATCCGCTTGTGGATAAATCGCCTGCAGGCACGTCAGCCGTTCCAGCGCCAGCCACAGTGATTGGTTGATGCGGCAGGCTCGGCCGCTGTCAGCCAGGGCATTCAACCATTCCAGCCAATGCGGGTTGGCGCTGGCCTCGGCGTCGGTGATGCAGGCCAGGCTCATCAAGGTCTCGTGCATCTCATCGACATTGCCGGGCGTGGGCCAGGCCTCTTCCCGCACGGCGTCAATGGCGTCGGCGTCCAGCGCGCCCAGGTCGTCAGTGGACTGCGGCTCGCTCCAGCGGCGGTTGAGCACCGCCTGCGTGCGGCGTTCCTCCAGGGGCGCATCGTCGAGAAAGGTGTAGGGCCTGGCGCTGAGGATTTCCGCGGCCAGGGGCGAGGGCGCGGGCAGGTCGCGGCTGATCAGGCGGACCTCGCCGCGTTCCATGCGCCGCAGGAGGGCCAACCAGCCGTTGCTGTCCATGGCATCGTGCAGGCAATCGTCGAGGGTCTGCTCCACCAGCGGATGGTCGGGAATGTCGCGCTCGCCCACGAGGTTTTCCACGCAGGCAATCTGGTCGGGGAACACGCTGGCGGTGAGGTCTTCGCTTTTCATCCGCTGGATCTGCGGCGGCACCTTGCGCCCGCCGCGAAAGCGCGGCAGCGCCAGCGCCACACCGGCATTCCAGCGCCAGCGCACGCCAAACAACGGGGCATCGAGCACGGCCTGGATCAGGATGTGCTCAGCGGTGTTGCTGTGCAGGTAGCGCCACACATCAGCCAGCTCAAAGCTGTGGCTGGAGGACAGCGACAACACGATGGCGTCCTCGCTCGCGGCGGCCTGCAACTCGAAGTTGAAGGTGCGACAGAAGCGTTTGCGCAAGGCCAGGCCCCAGGCGCGGTTGATGCGACTGCCGAACGGGCTGTGGATAACCAGCTGGGTGCCACCGGACTCGTCGAAGAAGCGCTCCATCAGCAAGGTGTCTTGCGACGGCAACGCGCCCAGTGTCTGCCGTGCGCGGGCCAGGTATTCCACCAGTTGTTCGGCGCTGGCCAGGTTCAGGCCCAGGGTCTGCGTCAGCCAATCGAGGGCAGGCTGCAAGTTACCCGGCGTCGCGCCCAGCAGAGTATCGAGCTGGGCCTGCAAGCGCGCCACGGCAAACGACAGTTCGGCGCTACGCCCCGGAGCCTCGCCGAGCCAGAACGGAATGGTCGGCGGCTGACCCTGGGCATCCTCCACCCGGACCTTGCCGGTGTCGACCCGCAGGATCCGGTACGAGGTATTGCCCAGCTGGAACACATCCCCGGCAATGCTCTCCACCGCGAAGTCTTCGTTGACGCTGCCGATGTTCAGGCCTTGTGGCTCGAGCAGAACGCTGTAGTCGGCATTGTCGGGGATGGTCCCGCCGCTGGTCACCGCCGTCAGCTTGGCGCCCCTGCGACCGCGCAGGGTGCGGCTCACGGCGTCACGATGCAGATAGGCACTGCGGATGCCCTGGCGCCCGTCGAAGCCCTCGGCGAGCATCTGCAGTAGCGCCTGATAGTGTTTTTCGTCGAGCCTGCTGTAGGGCGAGGCGTTGCGGAACAATTCCAGCAGCGCCTGCTCCGGCCATTCCTGGCAACTGACTTCGGCGATGATCTGTTGCGCCAGGACGTCCAGCGGCGCTTCGGGGATCAGCAGGGTGTCGAGCTCGCCCCGGCGCACGCAGTCGAGCAGCGCGACGCATTCGATCAGGTCGTCGCGGGTGGTAGCAAACAGGCGGCCCTTGGGGGTGCCGCCGACCTGGTGCCCGGAGCGACCAACCCTTTGCAAAAAGCCGGCAATCGAACGCGGCGAGGCGATCTGGCACACCAGGTCGACATCGCCAATGTCGATGCCCAGCTCAAGCGACGCGGTGGCAATCAACACTTGCAATTCGCCACGCTTGAGCCGCTGTTCGGCGTCCAGGCGAAACTCCTTGGCCAGGCTGCCGTGGTGGGCGGCCACCGCGTCCTTGCCCAGGCGTTCGCTCAGGTGGCGGCTCAGGCGCTCGGCGAGACGTCGGGTGTTGACGAACACCAGCGTGGTGCGGTGTGCGCGGGCGAGGGCGGCAAGTCGGTCATAGACCAGTTCCCAGACATCGTTGGCCATCACTGCCGATAGCGGCACGGGCGGCACTTCGATGTCCAGGTCACGTGGGCGGGCGTGGCCGATATCGACGATCTCGCAGGGTCGATCACGACCGACCAGAAAGCGCGACACCGCCTCAATGGGTTTTTGCGTGGCCGACAGGCCGATGCGCACCAGCGGTTCGGCGCACAGTGCCTGCAAACGCTCGAGGCTCAGCGCCAGGTGGCTGCCGCGCTTGCTGGCGGCGATGGCGTGGATTTCATCAACGATCACCGTGCCGGTGGTGCTGAGCATCTGCCGCCCGGAGTCGGAACCGAGCAGCACGTAAAGCGATTCCGGGGTGGTGACCAGAATGTGCGGCGCGGTCTTGCGCATCGCCGAGCGATCTTTTTGCGGTGTATCGCCGGTGCGCACGGCGGTGCTGATCCGCAGCTCGGGCAGGCCCATCCGCCGCAACTGTTCGGTGATGCCGGCCAATGGGTCTTGCAGGTTGATCTGGATGTCGTTGGACAGCGCCTTGAGCGGCGAGACGTAGACCACCAGGGTTTCGTTTGGCAGGCCTTGGGAGTTTTCCAGGCCACGGTGAACCAGGTCGTCGATCACGGCGAGGAAGGCGGTGAGGGTCTTGCCGGAACCGGTGGGGGCGGCGATCAGGGTCGAGCGGCGCTGGCGGATCAGCGGCCACGCCCGGGCCTGGGCGGCGGTGACCGTCGCGAATTTGTTGCTGAACCAGGCGCTGACGGCGGGGTGGAAGCCGGCCAGGGCACTGTCTGCGGGGATGGGCAGGTTCATGTTCTGATTTATGCGGGTGAGGGCGCGAAGATGCAAGTACCACTCAAGATCTTCGCCAACCTTCAGGGCCAGCAGCATCACAAATCCCGCACATCTACACTTTACGGATGACGGTTGCGCACTAAACCCGCAAAATGCAACGATTCCGGCAACTATCGATGACATCGCCCGCGGGCGGTGTCGATACAGCCATCGTTCCAATCAGACTGGGCCTGCTGACTCTATGCGAATGCGCCTTATGTTACTGGGCGGCGGAAATGCCCTTGGGCAGGCGCTGATTCGCCTCGGTGCGGAGGAAGACATCGGTTTCCTCGCCCCCCGCCCACCACAGGACGGCTGGGATGCCGCGAGCCTGACGCAACTGCTCGACGACACCCGCCCGGACGCGTTGATCAACCTCGCCTACTACTTCGACTGGTTCCAGGCGGAGACGGTCAGCGAACAGCGCCTGGCCGGGCAGGAGCGGGCGATCGAGCGCCTGGCCGAACTGTGCCAGCATCACAACATCGTCCTGGTGCAACCGTCGAGCTATCGCGTGTTCGACGGCTCCCGGGCGACCGCCTACAGCGAAAAAGACGAACCGCTGCCGCTGGGCCTGCGAGGCCAGGCCTTGTGGCGGATCGAGCAAAGCGTGCGCGCCACCTGCCCGCAACACGTGCTGTTGCGTTTCGGCTGGCTGCTCGATGACAGTCCTGACGGCACCCTCGGGCGTTTCCTCGGCCGCGCCGAGCAACCCGAGGAACTGCTGTTGGCCGACGACCGCCGGGGCAATCCGACACCGGTGGACGACGCGGCCCGGGTGATCATTTCGGTACTCAAGCAACTCGACTGCAGCGCGCCGCTGTGGGGCACCTACCACTACGCCGGGCATGAGGCGACCACGCCGCTGGCCCTGGGCCAGGCGATTCTCACCGAAGCCCGCGCCCTGCACCCGCTGGCCATCGAAGCGCCGACCGCCCAGGCCCACGCCGCGCGCCCGGACGCCGCGGAAGAACCGCAACACGCGGTACTGGCCTGCAAGAAAATTCTGCACACCTTCGGAATCAAGCCACGCGCCTGGCGTGCGGCCCTTCCGAGCCTTCTGGACAGGTTCTATCGTCATGGCTGATCGCCCCGTTCTGATTACCGGGGGTGCCGGATTCATCGGCTCCCATCTCACCGATGCCTTGCTCATCAAGGGCTATTCGGTACGGATTCTCGATGACCTATCCACCGGTAAACGCAGCAACCTGCCGCTGGACAATCCCAAGGTCGAGCTGATCGTCGGCGACGTTGCCGATGCCGCCCTGGTCGCCCGTGCGATGTCCGGTTGCAGCGCTGTGGTGCACCTGGCGGCCGTGGCATCGGTACAGGCGTCGGTGGACGACCCGGTGAAGACCCACCAGAGTAATTTCATCGGCTCGCTGAATGTCTGCGAAGCCATGCGCCAGGCGGGCGTCAAGCGCGTGCTGTTCGCCTCCAGTGCCGCGGTGTATGGCAACAATGGCGAAGGCGAATCAATCGATGAAGACACGCCCAAGGCGCCGTTGACACCCTACGCGGTGGACAAGCTGGCGAGCGAGCAATACTTCGATTTCTACCGGCGCGAGCATGGGCTGGAGCCGGTGGTTTTCCGCTTCTTCAACATCTTCGGCCCGCGCCAGGATCCGTCCTCGCCGTACTCCGGGGTCATCAGCATTTTCAGCGAGCGCGCACAGAAAGGCCTGCCGATCACGGTGTTTGGCGACGGCGAGCAGACGCGGGACTTTCTCTACGTCGAGGATCTGGTCGATCTGCTGGTGCAGGCCATCGAGAAACCCCAGGTGGAAGAGGGCGCGGTCAACGTCGGCTGGAACCAGGCGACCAGTCTCAAGCAGATGCTGGCGGCCCTTGAGGTCGTGGTTGGCAAGCTGCCACCGGTGAGCTACGGCCCGGCGCGCTCAGGTGACATTCGTCATTCGCGGGCCAACAACCAGCGTCTGCTGGAGCGCTTCCGGGCGCCCGAGCCGACGCCGTTGAGCGTCGGGCTGGCGCGGTTGCTGGGACAATAGAAAAAGGCGCCTGTAGAGGCGCCTTTTTTTGTTACTGATCGTTCCCGTCCATAGGACAAGGGAGCGACCAATCCACCACCACGTGAATACTTAGAACTTGTAACCCAGACCGACCATGTAGATGAACGGATCGACATCCACGTTCACCCGTGCCCGGGTGCCCGGTGCCACGGCGTCGTTTTCCACGGTCGCGCGGGTATCGATGTCAATGTAACGCACCTGGGCGTTGATCATCACGTTGTCGGTCAGCATGTAGTCGGCACCGACCTGGAACGCCATGCCCCAGGAGTTTTCTGCCTTGAAGTTGCTGAAGCCGTTGGCCTGGGCTTCGCTGCCGACATGCTCGTCGTAGATCCAGGTGTAATTGATACCGGCGCCGAGGTACGGCTGGAAGTCGGATTTGGCATCCAGCGGGTAGTACACGATGCTGAGGGTCGGTGGCAGGTGTTTCAGCGTACCGAGTTTGCCGTTGGCCGCACCCAGGGCGGTGCCCTTGAGCTTGACGTCGTGCTCGAACGGCGTGGCCGCGAGCAACTCGATCCCCCAGTTGTTGGTGATCATGTAGGCAACGTTCAGACCCAGTTGCGTGTCGCTGCTCATGGTCGCCTTGCCACCCAGGTCGGCGCCGCTCAGCGGACCCTGATCGACCTTGACCGAGGAACTGTCGGCCTCCGGGTTGACGGTAATCGCACCGGCACGAAGGATGATGTCACCGGCTTCGTGGGCGTGGGCGAACGGGGCTGCAAGCGCCAGCGCTACCAGCGAGGCACCGAGCAAGGACTTGTTCATGGGGGGCTCCAGAGGACGTTAAAAATCTTCGATGTCCAATGGTAAGGCGGCTAACGATCTGGTCTTTTGATGCAGCTCAATGAAATCGTGATGGGTTTGGTTTTTGTGGTGTTCATGATGGCCTCATCGCCAGCAGGCTGGCTCCCACAGGGAGTCGCCGATCCTTGTGGGAGCCAGCCTGCTGGCGATGACTATCGACCAGACAACACACGACTACCGGGTTCACTCCGGCAATTCATACAGGTAGATCTTGTCCGCCTCCATCTGGTACCCGGCATCCGCCAGCTCACTGGTGGACGGCTTGACCTGCATCGGCCCCTCGATCCAGTAAGGCTGATACAGCTCGTCGAGCTTCACGCCGACTTCACTTTTGACGTGCACGATCTGGTTCGAAGGCGGTGGCGGTACGTGGATGCAGGCGCCGAAATACGGCACCAGCAGAAAGTCCGTGGTACGACCGTCTTCACTCACTTCCAGCGGCACGATGTAGCCCGGCAAACGAATGTTCTGACCGTCGAGGGCCTTGACCACCGGGGCGTTGGGCATGTCCTGTTTCGCTGCCGGCGCCGATTCGGCGGACAGTGCATCGCTGAGCTTCGACAGGTCGTGCAGCGGTGTCATGTTGGGCACTTCCGGTGCCGCATCCGGCGGGATCATTTCCGACCAGGTCAGCTCTTTCGGCTCGGCCGCCCACAACGGCAGGGCGACCAGCATCAACAGCGCAAAGACAGCGCGGGGCATTTCAACGTCCTCATAAACGGATCGACAGGCCATCGGCCAGGGATTGGCGATAGGCGCGCCAGGCTGGCACGCTGCCCATCAGCAACGCAGCGATCAGGATGCCACCGAGTAGCGTCCATTCATATTCGCTCGGCCACGCCAGCGGCAGAAACAGGCCGTAATTGGCTTGCACGTAACCCTGGGCTGCCGCGATACAGACGTAGAGCAATGCCACGCCGGCCACCACACCGGCCACCGCCAGGGCAAACGCCTCGAGCACCAGCAGCGTCGCGATGTGCCAGGGCCGCGCGCCCACCGATCGCAGGATCGCCATCTCCCGCCGACGTTCGTTGAGACTGGTGAGAATCGCCGTGAGCATGCCGATCAAGCCGGTCAGCACTACGAACAGCGACACCACGAACAGGGCCTTTTCCGCCGTGCTCATCAAGCTCCACAATTCTTGCAACGCAACGCCCGGCAGGATCGCCAGCATCGGTTCGCCACGGAATTCGTTGATCTCGCGCTGCAGGGCGAAGGTCGAGATCTTGCTGTTGAGGCCGAGCATGAACGCGGTGATCGCCTGGGGTGTCAGGTCCATGTTGCGCGCCTGATCGGCGCTGACCCGCCCGTTGCCCCGGGCCGGCACGCCGTTGTGCCAATCGACGTGAATGGCTTCCATGCCGCCGAGGCTGATGTGCAGCGTGCGGTCTACCGGGGTGCCGGTGCGCTTGAGAATGCCGACCACGGTGAAGGGCTTGTCGTCGTGCTTGACCAGGCTGATCACGGCCACGCCGTGGGCCAGCACCAGTTTGTCGCCGAGTTTGTAGTGCAGCGCGTCCGCGACTTCAGCGCCGAGCACCACTTCGAACGGGTCGCTGGCGAAAGCACGACCCTCGGCCAGTTCCAGGTGTTGCTGGCGGCCGTACTGGTAGTGTTCGAAGTACGCCCCGGTGGTGCCCATCACCCGATAGCCGCGATGGGAGTCGCCAAGGGACATCGGTATGGCCCACTTCACTTTCGGGTTGCTGGCGAAGTGTTCGAAGCTGTCCCAGCGGATGTTGTTGGTGGCGTTGCCGATGCGGAATACCGAGTACAGCAGCAGGTTGACCGAGCCGGAGCGCGCGCCGACGATCAGGTCGGTGCCGCTGATGGTGCTGGCGAAACTGGCCTTGGCCTCGGTGCGCACCCGTTCCACGGCCAGCAGCAGGCACACCGACAGGGCGATGGCAAACGCGGTGAGGATCGCGGTGAAACGGCGGTTAGCCAGGCTGGCCATGGCTAGACGGAACAGATACATCTCAGACCTCGGACGGGGTGGCGGCGCGATTGAGTTCGGCCAGCGACAGGTTGCGATCGAACAGCGGCGCCAGGCTCTGGTCATGGCTGACGAACAACAGGCTCGAGCCGGCCTCGCGGCATTCGGCGAACAGCAGGCGAATGAAGTTTTCGCGGGCGTCGTAGTCGAGGGCTGAGGTCGGCTCGTCGGCGATCACCAGTTCCGGCTGACCGATCAGCGCGCGCGCGGCGGCCACGCGTTGTTGCTGGCCGATGGACAGGGAGTCGGCGCGGCGCGCGAGGATGTTGTCATCCTTCAAACCCAGATGGGCGAGCAGGGTGGCGGCGGCCTGGTCGATGCTGCCGTGGCGCTGCTTCGCCCGCTCGGCGCGCAGTTTCGAGAAGTGGCAGGGCAGTTCGACGTTCTCGCGCACCGACAGAAACGGCAGCAGATTGAACTGCTGGAAGATGTAGCCAGTGTGATCGACACGAAAGTGATCGCGGGCGCCGGCCGACAGTTCCGTTAGCTCCTGGCCAAGCAGGCGGATGCTGCCACGATCGGGCTTCTGCACGCCGCCGAGCAGGCCCAGCAGGGTGGTCTTGCCGCTACCGCTGGGGCCCTTGAGGAACAGGGTTTCCCCAGGCGAAAGGCGAAACGCCGGGATATCCAGCAGCGGCGGGTGACCGGGCCAGCTGAAGCTCAGGTCGGACAATTCGATGAGTGCTTGGGTCATGGCGCTGATTTCATGGGTGTTGATTATCCTGTGGGAGCGGGCTTGCTCGCGAAGGGGGAGTGTCAGTCGACATCTATGTTGCATGACACACTGCCTTCGCGAGCAAGCCCGCTCCCACATTGGTTGTGCGGTGGATCAGAACTTGAGGGAGGCAGCCTTGGCCGTCACTTCAACCCCTTGCTGCCCGCTCGGGCCGATCAGTTGTACCTGAATTTTCCGGGTCGCCGGGAAGCTGTTGAAGATATTCGCCAGATCCAGGGTCTTCAGCGCGCCCGGCGTGGCGCAGGTGAATTGGTAGCGGGCGTGGATTTCACTGTGGTCATGGTGGTGTTCATCGTCGGCCTCTGGCGTGTCGCCAAACAACGGGCTTTCCAGCTCCTGGTTTTCCACCACGCAACCGGCGGCTTTCGGCAGGCTGAACAGCGCCAGCGGTTGCTCAAGGCGAGCGCGGGTCGCAGCGACCTTGGCTTTGTCGGCATCGGTTGCGGCGACGTGCTCAAAGCCCACCAGGTTCATCGCCGGACTGTCCAGCTCCAGCTCCAGGGTCAGGCCATCCAGTGCCGCGTTCAGGCGCCCGACACCGTGCTCATGGGCGCCAAGGCTGCCGTGCTCATGGTCGTGATCATGTTCGTCAGCGGCGTGAACGCCAGCCAGCGGCAACAAGGCAAACGGCAGAGCGAGAAGCAGGTGACGCATGGCGAGTCTCCGAAAGACAAGATGAAAGAGATGTTATGTAATCTTATAACATGACGCGCAGAGTGTGACTGCCTGCTTGGCGTTGCACAAGCCCCGTGGGAGCATGGGTGCGAAGAAATGTTCGGGAGCTGACTCATGTTGCGAATTCGCGGAAGCATCGGCGACTGGCCGGTGGATTTGACGCTGGAGATGGATGACGCCGACTGGGCAAGGCTGGGTGCGCAGTTGAAAGTGGAAAAAACCGAGGTCAGTGCTGCGCCAGTGGCGAAACCGCTGAATCAGGACGATGCGCTGTGGCAGGTCGCCAAAGATCTGCTGCGCAAGGCCGGGCAATTGAGCGGGCCGCAATTACTCGATCAACTGGAAGGGCTGACCGGCAGTGCGGCGGCGGGCAAGCGCCTGTTGGTGCGCTTGCGGCATAGCCCGGACGTGAAGGTGCAAAGTGGCGCGGATACGCCGATTTTCCACTGGATCGAATAAACCGCAAAAGATCGCAGCCTGCGGCAGCTCCTACAAGGGCAACGCATATCCCCTGTAGGAACTGTCGAGCGAAGCGAGGCTGCGATCTTTTGATCTTAATAAAGCGCAGCAAACAACTTGCGACGGTACGTCGTTACCAGCGGATGATCGTTACCCAGCAGTTCGAACACCTGCAGCAAGGTCTTGTGCGGCAGACCCTCGCTGTAGCTGCGATTGCGAATGAACAGCTTGAGCAGTCCATCCAGCGCCGCGTCGTATTGCTGGCGGGCCAGTTGTTGAACGGCCAGCTGATAGACCGCTTCATCGTCCTGCGGGTTTTTCGCCAGGCGAGCCTTCAAGTCGGCGGCATCCGGCAAGTCCTTGGCCTGGCCGAGGAACTTGATCTGCGCCTTGGCGCCGGCCAGGGCGGCCTTGTGCTCATCGCTCTTGACCGCATCGAGCACGGCTTGCGCTTCACCCAGCTCACCGCGCTCGGTGAGACAGCGGGCGTAGAGAATCAGCGCCTTGGCGTTGGTGTTGTCTTCGCCCAGCAGCACTTTGAGCAGGGCCTCTGCATCGGCGAAACGGCTGTCGTCGAACAAGGCCAGGGCCTGTTCGAACGGATCGGCGGCGGCCGGTGGCGGCATTTGCACATGGGGCTCGAGCAGCGCGCGCACGGCCGACTCCGGCTGCGCACCGGCAAAACCATCGACCGGCTGGCCATCCTTGAACAGCACCACGGTCGGCAGGCTGCGAATACCGAAACGGGCGACGATGTCCTGTTCGAGGTCACAGTTGACCTTGGCCAGCAGCAGTTCGCCCTGATAGCTCTCGGCGATGGTCTGCAGCATCGGCATCAGCACCTTGCAGGGCGCACACCATTCGGCCCAGAAATCCACCAGCACCGGTTTGTGGAAGGAGTTCTCGATCACCGACTGGTCGAAATCGGCAGTCGTGGCGTCGAAGATGTACGGCGTTTGCTGACTCATGGGCAATCTCGTAAAAGCGTGAATAGGTGAACTATAAGGCGTGGCGCAAAAGATCGCAGCCTTCGGCAGCTCCTACAGGTTAAACCGCATCCCCGTGTAGGAGCTGCCGCAGGCTGCGATCTTTTAGCGGCTTCAGCCGCGCCGAGCGTGGTAGAGGCTCACATGCCGAAACTCTTCCGGCTCGGCCAGGTCCGGCAAGGTCATCGCTTCAAGCATTTCAATGCGCCGATACAACGGATGGCGAAAATCCCTCACACGCGAATCCGCTACCAGAGCCTCCTTGCCACGACTCAGGAATTCATCAAGCAGAGGCAGGTTCGCCCTGTCGTACAGCACATCCGCAACCAGAATCAGATCGAAACGATCGGCCTCGGCGAAAAAATCCGTCGAGTAAACGAGCTGTACGTCATTGAGCTCGGCATTCGCCCGACAGGCGGCAACCGCCAGCGGATCCAGGTCGCAAGCCACCACTTCCAGCGCCCCGGCCTTCACCGCGGCGATCCCGGCCACGCCGGAGCCTGCGCCGAAATCCAGCACGCGCTTGCCCTTGACCCACTCAGGGAAGTCGGCGAGGTAACGCGCCACCGCCAGGCCACTGGCCCAGCAGAAGCTCCAGTACGGCGGTTCGTGCAGAATCCGCCGGGTTTCTTCCGGGCTGAACGCGCGATCCATGTTGTCGCCATCGATCAGCCACAACTTCAGGTCGGTCCCCGGTAATTCACAGGCAACCAGTCGCGCATCACCCAGCAGTTCCCCCAAGGCCTGTTGCAGGTCGTGCGGTGCACTCATGGGGCTTTGACGAATTGCAGCTGGCCCAGGGCCTGGGTGGTCGGCTGGCTAATCCGCTGTGACGGCAGATGCAGGATCAACTGGCCGGACTGGCTGGCGCGGCCACGAAGTTCTACACGGGCACCGGCCGGGAACGAATCCGGGTTGAAGCGCAGGTGAAACGGAAGTACCTGGTTGTTGCCGATCAGGCTCGAACTGGCCAGCAATTGCTGTGGACGGTCTTTGTCGTCGATCACCAGCAGCGCCAGTTCCACTTCAGCACCTGTCGGCACACCTTGCAGCGTACCGCTCAGTTCGCGCTGATAGGCCGGCAGCGGGCCGAGGTTCGCCGATTCCCGGGCTTTCTTCTGCGCCTGTTCCGGTGCAGGGCCTGGCGTTGGCGGCTGCGGCTGGGGTGTATCGCTGCTGCAGGCGACCAACAGGCTGAAAAAACTGAGCAAAACGAGTGGTCTCAGGGACATTTGCGGCTCCGGCAACACGTAATCCATATATAGCCAATCTGTATACCGCAAACCCTATGGCTTGTCTTGCCACCCGGATGCGCTACCATGGCCCTCCCTTTTTTTGTTGCCTGCCACCATGCACTGTCCCTTCTGCGGTGCCAACGACACCAAGGTCATCGACTCGCGTCTGGTCGCCGAGGGCGAACAGGTGCGCCGCCGGCGTGAATGCCTGGCCTGCGGCGAACGTTTCACGACGTTCGAAACCGCTGAACTGGTGTTGCCGCGCCTGATCAAAACCGACGGCAGTCGCCAGCCGTTCGACGAAGAAAAACTCCGCGCCGGCATGCAGCGGGCGCTGGAAAAGCGCCCGGTGAGTGTCGAGCGCCTCGAGTCGTCGCTGGTGCACATCAAACACAAACTGCGCGCCACCGGCGAGCGCGAGGTCAAGTCCCTCGTGGTCGGTGAGCTGGTGATGGCCGAGCTGCAAAAGCTCGACGAAGTCGCCTATATCCGCTTCGCTTCGGTGTATCGCCGCTTCCAGGACCTCAACGAGTTCCGCGAAGAGATCGATCGCCTGGCCCGGGAACCGGTGAAAGAATGACCACGTCAGCAGAGCTTGCCGTCCTCGACGCCCATTACATGGCCCGTGCTTTGGAACTGGCGCGCAAAGGTCATTACACGACCCACCCCAACCCGCGAGTCGGCTGCGTGATCGTGCGCGGCGGGCAGATCGTCGGCGAAGGCTGGCACGAGCGCGCCGGCGAACCCCACGCCGAAGTCCACGCCCTGCGCGCCGCCGGTGAGCTGGCCCGGGGCGCGACCGCTTACGTGACCCTCGAACCCTGCAGTCACCACGGGCGCACGCCACCGTGCGCCGATGCGTTGGTCAACGCCGGTGTGGCGCGGGTCGTGGCGGCGATGCAGGACCCGAACCCGGAAGTCGCCGGTCGTGGTCTGCAGCGCCTGGAGCAGGCCGGCATCGCCACCGAAAGCGGCGTGCTGGAAGGCGAGGCGCGCAAGCTCAATCAAGGCTTCCTTAAGCGCATGGAGCATGGCTTGCCGTTCGTGCGGGTCAAGCTGGCCATGAGCCTCGACGGTCGCACGGCAATGGAAAGCGGCGAAAGCCAGTGGATTACCGGCCCGGCAGCGCGCTCGGCGGTTCAGCGTTTGCGTGCTCAGGCCAGCGTGGTGCTGACCGGCGCCGATACGGTGCTGGCGGACAACGCCCGTTTGACCGTGCGCGCCGATGAACTCGGTCTGGACACCGAACAAGCCGCACTGGCCATGAGCCGTCCGCCGCTGCGTGTGTTGGTCGATGGCCGCCTGCGGGTGCCGCTGGATGCGCCATTCTTCAAGGCAGGTCCCGCGCTGGTCGCTACCTGCGTGGCAGTGGAAGAACAATACGCCAACGGCCCGGAGTGCCTGATCGTGCCGGGTTACGATGGGCAGGTCGATCTTCGTCAGTTGCTGGTCGAACTCGCCAACCGTCAGGTCAATGAAGTGTTGGTCGAGGCCGGACCACGGCTGGCGGGTGCCTTTGCCCAACTCGGTCTAGTGGACGAGTTCCAGATTTTCATCGCCGGCAAGTTCCTGGGTTCTTCGGCGCGGCCGTTGCTGGATTGGCCGCTCGCGCAAATGAAGGATGCGCCCGAGCTCAAAATCACCGAAATTCGCGCGGTTGGCGATGACTGGCGGGTCACTGCCATTCCTTTGCCAGTCGCCAGCGTATAATTCCCGGCCATCGTTATAGCGCTGGCCCTGTTCTCGAGGAGGACTCCATGTTTACCGGCATTATCGAATCCATCGGCAGTATTCGTGCATTGACCCCTAAAGGTGGAGATGTGCGGGTCCACGTCGAAACCGGCAAGCTCGACCTGAGCGACGTCAAGCTGGGCGACAGCATCGCGGTCAACGGCGTGTGCCTGACGGCGGTTGAACTGCCGGGCAACGGCTTCGCGGCTGACGTCAGCCGTGAAACCCTCGACTGCACCGCCATGAACGACCTGAAAAGCGGCAGCCCGGTCAATCTGGAAAAAGCCCTGACCCCGACCACTCGCCTCGGCGGGCACCTGGTCAGCGGTCACGTCGACGGCGTGGGCGAAGTGGTTGCCCGCACCGAGAACGCGCGGGCCGTGGAATTCCGCATCCGCGCGCCGAAGGACCTGGCCAAGTACATCGCCCACAAAGGCTCGATCACCGTCGACGGCACCAGCCTGACCGTGAACGCGGTCGATGGCGCCGAGTTCCTGCTGACCATCATTCCGCACACCTTGAGCGAAACCATCATGGCGTCGTACCAGCCAGGTCGCCGGGTGAACCTGGAAGTGGATTTGCTGGCGCGTTATCTGGAGCGCCTGCTGTTGGGTGACAAGGCCGCAGAGCCAACCTCCAGTAACATTACCGAAAGCTTTCTGGCCGCCAACGGCTACCTCAAATCCTGAAGCTCAAAATTTCGAAAGAAGGGGGGTGCCTTGTGGCGCTCAATAGCATCGAAGAACTGGTTGAAGACATCCGCCAAGGCAAGATGGTCATCCTCATGGATGACGAAGACCGCGAGAACGAAGGCGACCTGATCATGGCCGCCGAGTGCTGCCAGGCCGAGCACATCAACTTCATGGCCAAGCACGCCCGTGGCCTGATCTGCATGCCGATGAGCCGCGAGCGCTGCGAGCTGCTCAAGCTGCCGCTGATGGCGCCGCGCAACGGCTCCGGCTTCGGCACCAAGTTCACCGTCTCGATCGAAGCGGCCACCGGCGTCACCACCGGCATCTCCGCCGCCGACCGTGCGCGCACCGTGCAAGCGGCTGCCGCCCGTGATGCCAAGGCTGAAGACATCGTCAGCCCAGGCCACATCTTCCCGCTGATGGCCCAGGCCGGCGGCACCCTTGCCCGCGCCGGCCACACCGAAGCGGCGTGCGACCTGGCGCGCATGGCCGGTTTCGAGCCGAGCGGGGTGATCTGCGAAGTGATGAACGACGACGGCACCATGTCCCGTCGCGCCGAACTGGAAGCCTTCGCCGCCGAACACAACATCAAGATCGGCACCATCGCCGACCTGATTCACTACCGGATGATCCACGAACGTACCGTTCAGCGGATTGCCGAGCAGCCTCTGGACAGCGAACTGGGCCAATTCAACCTGGTGACCTATCGTGATTCCGTGGAAGGCGACGTGCACATGGCCCTGACCCTGGGCAACGTGTGCGCCGAAGAACCTACCCTGGTGCGCGTGCACAACATGGACCCGCTGCGCGACCTGCTGATGGTCAAGCAACCGGGCCGCTGGAGCCTGCGCGCCGCCATGTCCGCCGTTGCCGAGGCCGGCAGTGGCGTGGTGCTGTTGCTCGGCCACCCGCTCGATGGCGACGTGTTGCTGGCGCATATCCGCGAAACTGCCGACCACGCGGCGGTGAAAAAACCGACCACCTACAGCACTGTGGGTGCCGGTTCGCAGATCCTGCGCGACCTGGGCGTTCGTAAAATGCGCCTGATGTCGGCACCGATGAAATTTAATGCGATATCCGGTTTCGATCTGGAAGTTGTAGAATACGTGCCCTCCGAATAATGACCGGTCGTATCCGGCCCTGTATTCGCGGTTCAAATATCACTGAGGGATGCGTACGAGACGCGTCCCGGCTCTTTAAGAGATCTAACGAATGACCCTGAAGACCATCGAAGGTACCTTCATCGCCCCTAAAGGCCGCTATGCTCTGGTAGTGGGCCGTTTCAACAGCTTCGTCGTTGAAAGCCTGGTCAGCGGTGCTGTTGATGCCCTGGTTCGCCATGGCGTAAGCGAAAGCGACATCACCATCATCCGCGCTCCTGGCGCCTTCGAAATCCCGCTGGTTGCGCAGAAAGTCGCTCAGAAGGGCGAGTTCGCGGCAATCATCGCACTGGGCGCGGTCATTCGTGGCGGTACTCCGCACTTCGAATACGTGGCTGGCGAGTGCACCAAGGGCCTGGCCCAGGTGTCCATGGAGTTCGGCGTTCCGGTCGCTTTCGGCGTGCTGACCGTTGATTCCATCGAGCAAGCCATTGAACGTTCCGGCACCAAGGCCGGTAACAAAGGTGCCGAAGCTGCCCTGTCCGCTCTGGAAATGGTCAGCCTGCTGGCGCAGTTGGAGGCCAAGTGATTAGCGACGAAAGCGATCGTTTCAACCCGCGCGATCCAAAACCTGCGGATGCTGGCAAGCCATCGAAAAGCGTCAAGCGTCGCGAAGCCCGTCAGCTCGCGACCCAGGCGCTGTACCAATGGCACATGGCCAAGCAGTCGCTGAACGAGATCGAAGCGCAGTTCCGGGTCGATAACGATTTCACCGATGTCGATGGTGCCTACTTCCGCGAGATCCTCCACGGGGTGCCGCAGTTCAAGACCGAAATCGACACGGCGCTCACGCCTTGCCTGGACTTGACCATCGAAGAGCTGGACCCGGTTGAACTGGCGGTTCTGCGCCTGTCCACCTGGGAGCTGCTCAAGCGTGTCGACGTGCCGTACCGCGTTGTGATCAACGAGGGTATCGAACTGGCCAAGGTCTTCGGTTCCACCGATGGGCACAAGTTCGTCAACGGTGTGCTCGACAAGCTGGCCCCACGTCTGCGGGAAGCTGAAGTGAAGGCGTTCAAGCGCTGATTGGCGCTTGATTCAGCAATGGGTGAGTTTGAGCTGATCCGCAATTTCTTCGCCGCCGCGCCTTGTGCGCAGGGCGGCGAAGGCGTTGCCCTGGGGATTGGCGACGACTGTGCCTTGCTGGCTGTGCCTCCCGGGGAGCAGTTGGCGATTTCTACCGATACGCTGGTGGCCGGTGTGCATTTCGCCGACCCCTGCGATCCGTTTCTGCTCGGTCAGCGCTCGCTGGCCGTAGCGGTCAGCGACCTGGCCGCCATGGGCGCCACCCCCATTGCCTTTACCCTTGCCCTGACCTTGCCGACGGTGACCGCCGATTGGCTGCAGGCCTACGCCCGTGGTTTGAACCTCATGGCGCAGAGCTGCGGCGTGGCGCTGGTGGGCGGCGACACCACCCGCGGGCCGTTGAGCCTGACCATGACCGTGTTCGGTCGGGTGCCGGGTGGCCTGGCCTTGACCCGCAGCGGCGCGCGGCCTGGCGACTTGCTGTGTGTCGGCGGCGAGCTGGGCAATGCCGCTGGCGCCTTGCCGCTGGTGCTCGGCGAGCGCGACGCTGAAGCCGCCATCGCCGCGCCGTTGCTGGCGCATTACTGGTCACCCCAACCGCAGCTTGGCCTGGGGCAGGCGTTGCGCGGCAAGGCCACTTCAGCCATGGATATCTCCGACGGTCTGCTCGCCGATTGCGGACACATTGCCCTGGCTTCGAAAGTCGGGGTGCTGATCGAACGGGATCGCTTGCCGCTGTCCAAAGCACTGGTGGCCTTCCTCGGCCAGCCGGGCGCGCAGAGCGCCGCCCTGAGTGGTGGCGACGATTACGTATTGGTCTTCACCATACCGTCCGTCGAGTTACCGCCACTGGTGGCCGACGGCTGGCCGATCCATGTGATCGGGCGGATCGTGGCGGGGCAGGGCGTGACGCTGATCGATACCGATGGGCATGACATCACCCCGCAAACCCGGGGCTATCAACATTTTCGGGAGACACCGTGACAGATCATCCCAAACAGGTCCCGGCGGAATTCGTACCGCCCTCGGTCTGGCGCAATCCCTGGCATTTCCTGGCGTTCGGTTTCGGCTCGGGCACCTTGCCAAAGGCTCCAGGCACCTGGGGATCGCTGGTTGCGCTACCCTTTATCCCGTTATGGCAGATGTTGCCCGACTGGGGTTACTGGCTGATGCTGGGCATCACCATGCTGTTCGGCTTCTGGCTGTGCGGCAAGGTGGCCGATGATTTGCGGGTACACGACCACGAAGGCATCGTCTGGGACGAGATGGTCGGAATGTGGATCACCCTGTGGCTGGTGCCGGAAGGCTGGCAGTGGCTGTTGGCAGGGTTCCTGGTGTTCCGCTTCTTCGATATCCTCAAGCCGTGGCCGATTCACTGGGTTGACCGGCATGTGCATGGAGGCGTCGGCATCATGCTCGATGATGTATTGGCCGGGGTGTTTGCCTGGTTGGCGATGCAGGGGCTGGTATGGATTTTCGCCTGAGGGATTAATTAGGGAGAACTAGGGATGGCTCGACGCTGGTTGGTAACGATGGTGTTTATGGTGTTCGGTGCACTTGCCCAGGCGCAGGAGGCATCCACCCCGCCATCGGTGATTCATCTGGCCAGCGAAGACTGGGAAGACTACACCGCTGCCGACGGCCACGGCCTGGGCTGGGACGTGTTGCGCAAAGTCTTCGAGCCAGCGGGAGTCAAGCTGGACATCCGCAGCGAACCCTATGTGCGCTCGATGGGGCTGGCCGAGCGCGGTGAGGTCGACGCCTGTGTCGGCTCCTACCATGAAGAATCCAGCGACGTGCTTTATCCGCGCTGGAACTTCGATACCGACCATATCTATGCCCTGGGCTTGGCCAGCAGCCCGCAACCGACCCCGCAAACCTTGGGTAATTACCGCCTGGCGTGGGTGCGTGGCTACGATTTTCAGGATTATCTGCCCAATATCCGCCGCTACAACGAAGTGTTGCGGCGTACCGGCATCGTTTCGATGCTGACGCAGAACCGCGCCGACTTCTACATAGATGCTCTAACTGAAGTCGATTGGGTGCTCAGTCGGGCGAAGGATCCTTCCCAGTTCCGCCGCACGCATATTGCCGAATTGCCGTTGTACCTGTGCTTTGCCAAGACCCCGGCGGCCCGCAGCCTGATGGAACTGTTCGACCAGCGCATGGCGCAGTTGGTGAAAAGCGGTGAGCTCAAACCGATCTTCGAGCGCTGGAAGCAACCCTATCCGTTCGATGAGAACTAACCTGTAGGAGCTGCCGCAGGCTGCGATCTATTAAAATCAAAAGATCGCAGCCTGCGGCAGCTCCTACAGAGATCAAACTTTTTGATTGTTATGGCCGATAATTCAGCCTAAGCGTCGGTTGGAACCTGCTGTTACAATGCCGGCCTGCGAATCTTCAGACTTTTAGATCAGGAGCACACCGGTGCCTGTCGTTTTTGTCGCCGCTTCCAAGCTGCCAACGCCTTTTGCGCAATTCATCATGCACGGCTTTCTCGATGAGGCCACCGGCCGCGAGCACGTCGTGCTGAGCCTGGGCGAGATCGCCGACGGTGCCCCGGTACTCGGCCGGCTGCACTCCGAATGCCTGACCGGCGATGCCCTGTTCAGCCAGCGTTGCGACTGCGGCTCGCAACTTGAGGCCGCGCTGCAGGCCATCGCCCGTGAAGGTCGGGGCGTGTTGCTGTACTTGCGTCAGGAAGGCCGTGGCATTGGCCTGCTGAACAAGATCCGCGCCTATGAGCTGCAGGACGGCGGTGCCGACACCGTTGAAGCCAACGAGCGCCTGGGCTTTGCCGCCGACCAGCGTGACTACGCCATGTGCCTGCCGATGCTTGAGCACCTGGGGGTGAAATCCCTGCGCCTGATGACCAACAACCCGCGCAAGGTCAAAGCCTTGACCGACATGGGCATCGCGGTCGCCGAGCGCGTGCCGCTGCACACCGGGCACAATCCGCACAACAAACTCTACCTGGCGACCAAGGCCAGCAAACTCGACCACATGATGGGCAACGAACATCAGGGCGAGGTAGGCCGGGCGTGACCCGAGGCCAGGTGCGGCGGCGACTGTCCGTCAACTGGTGGCAATACCTGGCGTTGGCCTTGTTGCCGCTGTTCGTCATCAACGCCGTGTTCGGCCAGAGCGAGGCCATCCTGCCGGTGCTGGCGATGCCCTTGTTCATCGCTGGTGTCGCCTCGATGTTTGTCAGCCTGAAGTTCTTTGGCGGCTACAAACATGCGCTGATCGCCACCCAGAAAGCCCTCGACACCCCTGAAGAGCCTGGCGCCTGGATCAGTCTGGCGGCCAAGCGGCGCACGGCGTTCCTGGCAGCAGGCCTGCCGGCGTGGATCGGTGCATTGGCGGTGTTCGTCGGCCTCGAAGCGGTGCCGCTGATGCTGCTGGCGCTGTCGACTGCCGTGCTGTTCTACCTCTACCGTATTCCGCGTCAGCTCGGTTGATGCGTCCTGTCTGGCTGGCGGTGTTGCTGCTGGCCGCCAGTGGCTCGGCAGTCGCGGTCGAACGGGTTGTCAGCCTTGCGCCGTCGCTCTCTGAAATTGTCGTTGAGCTGGCTTCGGCCGACTTGCTGGTTGGCGTGCTGGATGCCGGCGAGCGTCCCGCCGAACTCAAGGATCTGCCCTCCGTTGGCCGCTACGGCCAACTGGACATGGAGCGGCTGCTCAGCCTCAAGCCCGACTTGCTGCTGCTCTGGCCCGGCAGTGTCGGCCCGGCCCAGCGTGAGCAACTCAAGCGCTTGAGCATTCCGACCTACGTCGCCGAACCCCATGATTTCGAACAGCTCACCGCGCAGATCGAGGCGATTGCCTTGCAGCTTGGCCGGCCTGAGCATGGGGCTGCGCTGGCTGGCAATTTGCGTCAACGCTTGGCTGAGCTGCGTCAACGCTACAGGCGCGAAGAGCCGTTGCGGGTGTTCTATCAGGTCTGGGACCGGCCACTCTATACCGTTGGCGGTGGCCAGATCATCAGCGCGGCGCTCGAAGTGTGCGGGGCGCGAAACGTGTTCGGCGATCAGACACTGCCGGCGCCGCAGGTCAGTGTCGAAGCGGTCCTGCAGCGCGATCCCGAGGTGATTCTGGCCGGTGATCAGGCGCAGCTGGATGCGTGGAAGGTGTGGCCGCAGGTGGCGGCGGTGCGGCAGGGGCAATTGCGGTGGGTGACGGATAAAGGCCTGGAGCGGCCGAGTGGGCAGATGATTGAGGCTACGGCCAAGTTGTGCCGGTTGATAGCGCCCGAACGCTGAGACCGAGTTGCGGCCCTTCGCGAGCAAGCCCGCTCCCACATTGGATTTCAGTGGACACCGATTTTGTGTACGACAGAGGTCAAGTGTGGGAGCGGGCTTGCTCGCGAAGAGGCCAGACTGGCCAACAAAAACTTCAAATCAGAGCCCAGGCGTCCAGGTCGCCCCAAACATCCACGCCCGACCCTCCTCGCGATACCCGTACTGGCTGCCTTCATGGCTGTACAGCGCCCGGCTGTATCCCTTGTCCAGAAGGTTATCGACCTTCAGCTCCAGGCTGACTTCACGATTGAGCGCCCAACTGCTGCGCAATCCCAACAATCCATAACCCCCCAATGGCTGTTGATTGTTCAAGTCGTCATAGCTGCTGCTCACAGCTTGCCAGCTGGCGCCCAGGCCCAGGCGGTCGAACTGGCGGTCCAGATCCCAGCTCAACGTACGCCGGGCACGACGGGCCAGGGTATGCCCGGTGTCGCGGTCCCGCGGGTCGATGATCGCCACGCCTAGGTTGCTCTGCCAGCCGAACAACTGCTGTTTCAACGCCGCTTCAAAGCCGTTGATCCGCGCCGAGGCGACGTTTTCCGGTCGTGAGTTGCTGCCGAAGATGATCGCGTCTTCGAGGTCCGTGCGGTACAGCGAGGCTTCCAGGCGACTGTTCTCGGTCAGTTGGCTGCGCCATTGCAGCTCGTAACTTTTCGAGGTCTCGGGTTTCAGGTCCGGGTTGCTGAAGTCCGGGTAGTACAGGTCGTTGAAGGTCGGAGCGCGGAAACCTTCGCTGTAGGTCAGCAGCACGTCGTTGTCCGGGTTCAGCGGCAGGGTGAAGGTACCGCTCCAGCTGTTATGGCCGCCGAACTGCTGGTTCTGGTCGCGGCGCAGGCCCAGCTCGGTGGAGAAGCTGTCGGCCTGGTAGCGATGCTGGATAAAGGCAGCGCGGTTCCAGCGACTGTCCTCATCGAACGGCGTGCTGCTGTTGACCCGGTCCTGGTACCAGTCGCCGCCGAGGATCAGGCTGTTGTGCTCGTTGAGTGTCAGGTCGTTCTGCCAGTTCACCGAATCGCGGTAGGTGTTGAACACGCTGCGTTCATCGCTGAGCTTGTCGAACGTCTTCTCGCGGTTTTCGCTATGGCCGAATTCGACGCGGGTTTTCCACAGGTCGTTGACCCGTGCGTCGACGTAGCTGCTGACGCTGCTCACATCGAATTCGTTGTAGGGCTGCTGCTGGACTGACTCGAAAGTGTCCAGGTCGAAGCGGCCAAACGGATTGTCATATTCGCTCTTGCCACGGTTATCCAGCAGGTTGGCGCCGATCTCGACGTCGTCGCTGAGGGCGTGACTCAGGCTCAGGCTCAGGGATTTGTTGCGGTATGCGTCGTGATCGCCGTCGCTGGGATACGACTCATGGGTGCGATCGATCCCGGCGGTTTCATCGAGGCTGGCGCCGAGGTTGAAGCGGGTCTGCTCATCGCCACCGGACAAACCGAGGCTGCGCTCCCAGGTCTGGTTGCTGCCAAAACCGACATGCAGGCGTGGCTGCAGGCCGGGCTCGCTGCCACGTCGGGTGAAGATCTGGATCACCCCGCCAATCGCATCGCTGCCGTAGATCACCGAACGGGAGCCGCGCAGCACTTCCACGCGCTCGACCTGTTCGATGTTGATGTGTTGCAGATTGCTGTCGCCGGAGGACGAATTGCCGATCCGTTGGCCGTCCACCAGCACCAGGCTCTGGGCCGACTGCGTGCCGCGAATGTAGATCCCCGGCAAGCTGCCGCGTCCGCCGGTTTGTGCCACTTGCACTCCCGGTACACGGCGCAGCAGATCAGTGACGCTGTTCGGTTGCAGTCGGTCGATGTCTTCGCGGGTGAATACCGTGTTGGCGGCGCTGCTGTCGTTGCGCGCCTGGACCTGGCGGTTGGCGCTGATCAGCACGTCGGGCAGTTTCAGGGCCTGGTCGCGTTCGAAGGAGTCGGCCAGCAGGTGTCCGGACGGCAGAAGCGTCAGCGTCAGGGCGAGGCGAAAGAAATTCATGGTCAATTTTTGTGCATCAAGGACGGCGCGGTCCTTGTAGGAGCTGGCTTGCCAGCGAAGCTCTTGGCGTCCTAGAGGGCGCCATCGCCAGCAAGCCGGCTCCTACAGGGGGATTGGGTTTACAAGTTGAGCAGTTGCAGGCGTTCGCGGATCGATGCTTCGATCCCGGCCTCATCCAGCCCGCACTCCGCCAGCATTTGCGCCGGCTTGGCATGCTCGACGTAAACATCCGGCAAGCCCAGGTGCAGCATCGACTTGAGGATGTTCTCGCGGGCGAGGAACTCACTGACCGCGCCGCCGGCGCCGCCCATGATGGCGTTTTCCTCGACGGTCACCAGCAGTTCATGGCTGCCGGCAATCTCGCGAACCAGTGCTTCATCCAGCGGTTTGACGAAACGCATGTCGACCACGGTCGCGTCCAGCGTCTCGGCGACTTTCAGCGCCTCGGCCAGCTGTACGCCGAACACCAGCAGGGCGACCTTGCTGCCCCGACGGCGAACCACACCCTTGCCGATTTCGATCGGCTCGAGGTCTTTCTCAATGGTCGCATTCGGGCCATTGCCGCGCGGATAGCGCACGGCCGCCGGGCCTTCGTACAGGTGGCCGGTGGTGAGCATCTTGCGCAGTTCGTTTTCGTCGCTCGGGGTCATCACCAGCATGCCGGGGATGCACCGCAGGAACGACAGGTCGAAGCTGCCCGCATGGGTCGGGCCGTCTTCGCCGACCAGGCCGGCACGATCGATGGCGAACAGCACGTCGAGGTTCTGCACCGCGACGTCGTGCACCAACTGGTCATAACCGCGCTGCAGGAAGGTCGAATAGATCGCCACCACAGGCTTGGCGCCTTCGCAGGCCATGCCGGCCGCCAGGGTCACGGCGTGTTGCTCGGCAATCGCCACGTCGAAGTAGCGCAGCGGGAAACGTTCGCTGAAGGCCACCAGGTCCGAGCCTTCCTTCATCGCCGGGGTGATCCCGACCAGGCGCGGGTCGGCAGCCGCCATGTCGCACAGCCACTCGCCGAACACGCCGGAGTACTTCGGCCCGCTGGCTTTTTTCGGCGGGTTGGCCGGCGCATCGACAGGCTCGAGCTTGGTGATGGCGTGGTAACCGATCGGGTCGACTTCAGCCGGGGCGAAGCCTTTGCCTTTCTTGGTGACGATGTGCAGGAACTGCGGGCCCTTGAGATCACGCATGTTGCGCAGGGTGGCGATCAGGGTGGGCAGGTCGTGGCCGTCGATCGGGCCGATGTAGTTCCAGCCCAGCTCTTCGAACAGGGTGCCGGGCACCAGCATGCCCTTTGCGTATTCTTCGGTGCGGCGGGCGATTTCCCAGGCACCCGGCAGACGCGACAGCACTTTCTTGCTGCCCTCGCGCATGCTCGCGTAGGTGCGGCTGGAGAGGATCTTCGCCAGGTAGTTCGACAAGCCGCCGACGTTGCGCGAGATCGACATGTCATTGTCGTTGAGGATCACCAGCATGTTGGCGTCCACTTCCGGCGCGTGGTTCAGCGCTTCGAACGCCATGCCGGCCGTCAGTGCGCCGTCGCCGATCACGGCAATCGCCTTGCGCTCGCTGTTCTGCAGGCGGGCGGCAATCGCCATGCCCAGGGCCGCGCTGATCGACGTACTGGAATGGCCGACGCCAAAGGTGTCGTACTCGCTCTCGGAGCGGCGCGGGAAGGCGGCAATACCGTCCTTCTGGCGCAGGGTGCCCATGCGCTCGCGACGACCGGTGAGGATCTTGTGTGGATAAGCCTGATGACCTACGTCCCACACCAGCCGGTCGTCCGGGGTGTCGAAAACGTAATGCAGCGCGATGGTCAGCTCGATGACGCCCAGGCCTGCACCGAAATGCCCACCGGTCTGGCCGACCGTGTAGAGCAATTCCAGGCGCAACTCATCGGCCAGGGTTTCCAGCTCGGCTTCGCCTAACCGGCGCAGGCCGTCCGGCGTGTTCGCGCGGTCGAGCAGGGGCGTGGTCGGGCGCTTGCGGGGAATCTCATGGAACGTCGTGGGCATCAGGCGAATCGTTATAGGTATAAAAGATGCGGCAGTTTACCTGATGCATCGGCCCCTGCCCACGCGTTGGTCTTTTTTGGCGGATACGCCGTCAGCTGCGGCGCGAGACGATGTAGCGGGCCAGGTCGCGCAGGGGCTCGGCAGCCGCGTCAAACGGTCGCAGCGCGTGCAGCGCCTGATCGCGCAGTTCCAGGGCATAGGCCTTGGCGGCGTCGAGGCCGAGCAGGGCCGGGTAGGTTGGCTTGTCGCGGGCAATGTCGGCGCCCTGGCGTTTGCCAAGAGTTTCGGTATCGCTTTCGACGTCGAGAATGTCGTCCTGGACCTGGAAGGCCAGGCCGATGGCCTGTGCATAAGTCTGCAGGGACTTGAGTTCGTCCTTCTCGGCGCGACCGCTGGCCAAGGCGCCGAGCTTGACGCTGACTTCGATCAGCGCGCCGGTCTTGTGCCGGTGCATGTATTCGAGCGCCTGCTGATCGAGCTTCAGGCCGACCGAGCCAAGGTCGATGGCCTGGCCGCCGACCATGCCCGCCGGACCCGCCGCCAGGGCCAGCGCACTGACCATTTGCAGGCGGATCTCGGCGTCGGCATTGCTCAGGCGCGGGTCGAGCAGGGCGCTGAACGCCAGGCTCTGCAAGCCATCGCCGGCGAGGATCGCGCAGGCTTCATCGAATTTTTTGTGCGTAGTCGGCTGGCCGCGACGCAGGTCGTCGTCGTCCATGGCCGGCAAATCGTCGTGCACCAGCGAATAAGCGTGGATCAGTTCCACTGCGCAGGCCGCGCCGTTGGCCTGCTCGGCCTTGCCGCCCAGGGCTTCGCAGGCGGCGTAGGCCAGCAGCGGGCGCACGCGCTTGCCGCCATTCATCACGCTGTAGCGCATGGCTTCGTACAGTCGCGCCAGCTCAGGGCTCGGCGCGGTGAACAGGGTTTCCATGGCGGCGTTGACACGGGCCTGGCTGGTCGCCGAATACGCTTCAATCATTCTGGTTGATCCGCGTCGAAGGGTTCCTCGGCCAACTCGCCGTCACGCTCGAGCAGCACCTGAACTTTTTGCTCGGCCTGGGCCAGCGCCGCCTGGCAATCGCGGGTCAGGCCGATGCCTTGCTCGAAAGCGGTCAGCGAGTCTTCCAGCGATAATTCGCCATTCTCCAGGCGCTCTACCAGCGTTTGCAGGTCAGCGAGGGATTGTTCGAAATCCAATGCAGCTTTTTTGCGGGCCATGGCGGCGATTTCCGGTTGACGTTAAACCGGCGCGACACTAGCAGATAGGGGGTTTATGGGCAAATACACCGGCCAAGCCCCCTGTAGGAGCTGCCGCAGGCTGCGATCTTTTGATTTTGTTTTTTAGAAGCAAGATCAAAAGATCGCAGCCTTCGGCAGCTTCTACAGGGTTTCAGGATAATTGATTTGATACCGGGTACTGCGTCCGCCACCCGGTAGTCGATTCAGGCAGCCCTTCGCCAGTAGTTCAGCCAAATGACGGGTCGCGGTCGCTTTGGATACTTTCGCCACCGCTTGATATTGCGCGGCGCTGATCCCGTCCTCAAACCCTCGCTCCCCGCCATCGAGCAAGCGATTCAGTACCTTGGTCTGCTCGGCCGACAAACCGGACTGCCGGTGCGCCTGCCAGAAGCGGGCTTTGCCCAGCACCGACTCGATCCGCGCCATGGCCTGCTGCAGGCTGCGCAACAAGGTCTGGAGAAACCACTCCAGCCATTCAGTGATGTCCAGAGTGGCTTTCTGACTGTTTTCCAATACGCGGTAATAGCCAGAGCGATCTTCGAGGATGCTCGCCGACATGGCGTAAAAGCGAATCGCCTGGGCCTCGCCCTGAGCCAGTGCAAGGTCGGTGATGGCGCGAGTCAGGCGGCCATTGCCGTCATCAAAAGGGTGAAGCGTGACGAACCAGAAATGTGCGACCCCGGCCCGCAGTAACGGGTCGAGCCCCGCCTGATTCCGGCTGCTTTCAAACCAGTCGAGGAAACTATCGACCTGGCGCTCGAGGCCCTGGCGCGGCGGCGCTTCGAAGTGAACGGTCGGCCTGTCGAGGCGACCGGACACGACTTGCATCGGATCATCGCCGCGCAACGCGCCGACCCGCATGCTGCGGGTGGCGAGGTCGGTGTCCTGATCAGGAAACAACCACTCATGCCACCCAAGCAATCGTTCCAGTGTCAGTGGTTCAGCGAAATGCTGCGTGGCATCGAGCATCAATTGCGCCAAGCCTTCGCTACGCTGGCTGACATGGTTGCCATCAAGTTGCTCCAGCCCCAGCCGTCGCGCCAATGAAGAGCGCACCGAGCCGACATTCAACTGCTCACCTTCAATGGCGGACGAGGTGACGATGTTTTGCAGCAATGCATCCAGTTCACTCTGCGCACTCAGCGAATTGCCCACGGAACTGACCATGCCCGTCAATCGACCTTGTGCCTGGACGCACTCGCGCAGCAACGGTGCCAGTCGTTCGGTGTTCCAGGTGAAACTCGGCCAATCGGGCTGCTGCCAGATCCAGAAAGGTGCCATGAACTCGCTACTCTTGAAGGCGTGAGCCGATTAGAAACGCTATTCGGCTCATATAGTGAGCCGAATATGATCTTTATTCGGCTCACCGTCCAGCCGTCGGCGTCATTCGCACCTCATTTTCAGCGTTCTCCGATTGTTAGGCGCGGACTGAGCGTCTAACCTTCGCGCCATCTACGACCCGCGAGCCTGGGTCTTTCAGACGAAACGCAGTATCCGCATCTGTAACGCGCCGAGGATCAGGCGCAAGGTTTCGTCATGCATGGCAGGAGGCGTTACATGCGCTCATTTCTTTTGCTGCTGATCGGCTGGTTCTGTGCGCCCGCCCTGGCCGCGCCGAGTGCCGAGTTGTCGGAGCCGGTGGGCGGCTGGCGCTTCAACGGTTTGCTCGACCGTACGGAAAACCCGCAAGTCGCCTATCCCACGCCCCCCATCGACCGCGGTGTGCAGCGCAATCGCACGATGATCCAGGGCCAGCTCAAGGCCATCGGCGCACAGCGCGGGCCCCATACCTTGGCGGTCAACGGCAATCCGCTGAACCTGTACACCGACGATCAGGGGCGTTTTGCCCGGCCCTATGCATTCGGGGCCGGTTCCAACAGCGTCGAAGTGCGCAGTGCCGAAGGCCAGTCGCTCAAGCGCGTGCAGTTCTATGAAGCCAACAACTTGCGCACTCCGGCGCGGATTCGCGTGGTGCTGGGCTGGGACGATCCGAAAGCCGAGCTCGACCTGCACATCGTCACCCCGGACGGCCAGCATGCGTTCTGGGCGCGCCCGGCCATGAGCAATGGCGGTGGCCTGGACCCGGACGGCGTCGACGGCCCTGGCCCGGAAATGTTCACCATGACCGCGCCGCTGCATGGCACCTATCTGGTTTACGTCAACTATTGGGGCAACTTCGGTAGCGGCGGCTATAACTTCGATGAGACCAGCAACCAGAACGAGGTCATCACCTCGCAGATCAACCTGGTGCTCAACGAAAACACCGTCGACGAAAAACGCGAAACCTTCATCGTGCCCCTGCGCGCGATCGGGGATCTGCTGCTGGTCAAGACTTTCAACTATTAAGCATCCCGCTCCACGGATGAACTGGGTTTTGTGAAATGAGCGATAGCACTATTTTACCGGCGGCTGAAACACCGAGCGCCAAACCGTCCCGCCGTTGGCCGGTCATTGTGGCCGGGCTGTGTCTGGTCGCGGGCGTGGCCGCTGGCATGGGCTGGCTGATGCATAAAAACAAAGCCCCGGCACCGCAACTGGCGGCTGAAAAGCTCGGCATGAGCCGGCCTGATGGTTTGCTCGAAACCCACTCCCTGAGCCAGTTGCCCAAGGACCTGCTGGCGGTGCCGTTCCTCAAGGAAACCCTGACCGAAGATTTCGTCTTCTATTACCAGACCCATGCCGATCGCCTCGGGCTGATTGGCAGCCTGCGGCGGATCATTTACGAACACGACCTGAAGTTGCAGGACACGCTGATCGAGCAGCTGTTCGATCAACCGGCGGACGTTGCGTTGTGGCGCGGGGCGGACGGCCGGCTCAAGGATTTTCTGCTGGTGATGGATCGCGGCGGCCTGGCCAAGGTGCTTGAGCCGCTGGCGAAAGTGGCGCTGGATGATTCGCAGTTGAGCAAACTCGCGGACGTGAAAGTCGGCAACGACGACGTGGCGCTCTATCAACTCACCTACAACGCCAGCAAGGCGCTGCTGTTTGCTTCCCACGGCGACAAGCTGGTGGTGCTGTCGAATCCGACCAGGCTCTACGATCCGCAAAGTGGGGCGACGCAGGAAGCGGGCGGCGTCTCGACCCAAGCCATCGCCGCGCTGCTCAACGGCGACAAACTGTTTCCCGAGGCCTTCGGCCTGCAACCCCGCGCGCCAGAGGTGAAACAGCGGCTGTCGGTGAATGCCAGTGTGCTGGCCATGGGGTATCAGCGTTTCATCCCGAACTTCGCCGGGTTGCGCTTCGACATGGACGACAAGGGCTGGCACAGCTTCCTCGCCATGGATGAACTGGACAACCAGCCGGACTTCGATTTCAAACCGATCTGGCAAGCCATGCCCATGGGCGCCAGCGCTTGTGTGACCCTGCCGCTGGCGGCCGAACAACAGCAGCCGCTGCTGCTCAAGCTCGGTGCCGACGAGGCAGCCGCCCAGGCGCTGACCGAGCACATGGGCGGTGCGGCGGGCCTGTGCTGGTACGCCGATTCGCGGCTGTATACACCGCTGCTGGTAGCCAGCCTCAAGGATGAAGACAGTGCCAGCCTCGATGGTGAACTGGGCAAACTGTTCGGCTCGATGGTCGGCGCTTATGAAGGCAAGGTCGATGAACATGCGTTCCCGGTGGTCGAGAAGCAGGAAGGCCTGAGTCATCAATGGCAGCGCCAGGTCAGCTCCAGTTTCGGTCCCTATGCGGCAAAGGATGCATCCGATCCCGATCAGATCACCGGCAAGGCCTTCATGAAAGTCAGCCTGGCGCGTCACGGTTCGACGCTACTGTTTTCCCTCGACGACAAGCTGGTGGATAAAGCCCTCGGCACCCTCGACAAACGCTTCCCGCCGATGGCCGACGTGGTGCCCAAGGACCTGCTGATGCCGGTGTATTTCGGCCCGGACTCCATGGCCCAACTGATGCAGCGCGAAACCCTCGACAGCCTGCCGCAAGACATGGAACCGGTGTTCTACAACGCAGCGCAAACCTACCTGATCCCGAAATTGCGCAAGCTCGGCGGTTACGGCAAGTACGCCCTGACCCTGCCCGAGGGCAGTGAACCTGATGGCCACTGGCAATGGCTGCCCCTGGAGTGGAAAGCGCTGTGAACGCACTGATCCGCAGCCTCGGCGTGCTCACATTACTGTTGAGCGCGGGCGCCCGGGCCATCGACGCACCGGCGCTCGACCCACAGCAATCCCAAATATTCCGCGCCTGGTTCGTGCGCATCGCCCAGGAGCAACTGAGCCAGGGCCCGAGCCCGCGCTGGTATCAGCAGGACTGCGCAGGGCTGGTGCGTTTTGCCGCCAACGAAGCGCTGAAAGTCCATGATGACAAATGGCTGCGCAGCAATGGCCTGTCCAACCGCTACCTGCCGCCGGAGTTGCAACTGAGCGATGCCCAGCGCGGCCTCGCCCAGCAGTGGCAGCAGGGTGGTGGCAAGGTCGGGCCCTACGTCAACGCGATCAAGCTGATCCAGTTCAACAGCCAACTGGTTGGCCGCGATGTCGCACAGGCACGCCCCGGCGACCTGATGTTTTTCGATCAGGGCGACGACCAGCACCTGATGATCTGGATGGGCCGCTACATCGCCTATCACACCGGCACCACCACCCCCACCGACAACGGCATGCGCTCGGCAAGCCTGCAACAACTCATGACATGGAAGGACACCCGATGGATACCCGATGCAGCCAACCCCAACTTCATCGGCGTCTATCGACTGAATTTTCTCTCCCAATGACCGGTGCCCGCATGCTGCGTTTTCTGTCCCTGTTGTTGGTATTGGTGCTGCCTCTGTCGACGGCCAACGCCGCAGACACTGTTGAGCCCAGTGGCTACACGCCGGTGGCCGGTGAGAGTTTTTTCCTGTTGGCCGACAGCAGTTTTGCCAGCGACGAACAGGCAATGGTCCGCCTCGAAGCGCCGGGTCGCGACTACCGTCGCTTGCGCATGGAACCCTACGGCGGCGCCGACATTCGGGTGTATCGCATCGACAAGCCGCTGGATTTCCTCAAGCGCCAGAAGAACCTGCACCGGGTGGTCAGTGACGGCCAGTTCAAGGGCGAAGGCTTGTCGAATACGCTCGCCTACCTGTGGGACAACTGGTACCGCAAATCCCGTCGGGTGATGCAGCGGGCGTTTTCCTACGAGTCGCGTAAACAAGTCACCGAGCAGGTGCCGGAACTGAAAATGGGCAACGCCATGGCCGCGCCAACGCCCTACGACGCGCAGCCGCAATTCGCGCTGATTCCGGGACTGCCGGTGGTCAGCCAGTTTCGTTATCCGCTGTGGCAAACCAAACCAATCCAGCCGCCTGAAGGCGTCAACCTCGCCGGGTCTTCCAGTGAATTCGTCAGTGTCGCGCCGGGCAACGTCTACATCCCGTTGGGCCACTTGAAACCGGGGCTGTATCTGGTGGAAGCGTTGATCGGCAAGTACCGTGCGACCACCATGGTCTTCGTCTCCAACACCGTGGCGGTGAGCAAGATTGCCGGGGACGAACTGCTGGTGTGGGCCGCGCGCAAACACGAGGGTAGCTCGGTGCCCAAGGTCAATGTGCTGTGGACCGATGGCCTGGGTGTGATGAGTAGCGGGGCGACTGACGCCGATGGTTTGCTGCGCCTGAAACACGTCAGCCCCGAACGTTCGTTCGTGATCGGTGAGGATGAAGAGGGTGGGGTTTTCGTTTCGGAAAACTTCTACTACGACAGCGAAATCTACGACACCAAACTCTTTGCCTTCACCGATCGCCCGCTGTACCGGCCAGGGGATTGGGTATCGCTGAAAATCGTCGGGCGCGAGTTCAAGAATGCCCGGGATTCGGTGCAGCCAACCGCTGCCGACGTCAATGTGACGGTGCTCGATGCGACTGGTACGGCGCTGCAAAGCCTGGACCTGAAACTCGACTCCAAGGCCGGCACTCAAGGCCGTTTCCAGTTGCCGGACAACGCCGTGGCCGGTGGATATGAGCTGCGTTTCAACTACAAGGAGCAGGCCTACAGCAGCGCCTTCCGCGTGGCTGAATACATCAAGCCGCACTTCGAAATCTCCCTGAACCTGGCCAAGCAGGACTACCGCACCGGTGAGCCGGTCAAGGGCAACCTGGTGCTGCTGTATCCGGATGGCAAGCCGGTGGCCAACGCCAAACTGAGCCTGAGCCTGCGCGCCCAGCAACTGTCGATGGTCGACAACGAGCTGCAATACCTCGGGCAATTCCCGGTGGAACTGACCAGCACCGAACTGACCACCGACGCCAAGGGCAACGCTGTCCTCGATTTGCCGCCTGCGGAAAAACCGAGTCGCTACATGCTCACGGTGTTCGCCAGCGATGGCGCGGCGTATCGGGTCAAGACCACCAAGGAAATCCTCATCGATCGCGGCGCGGCGAATTTTCGCTTGAGTGCACCCCAGCGCTTCAGTGCGGTGGGCGACAAGGTTGCGTTCAGGTACGTCAACGAAAGCGAACAAAGTGCAGCGGTCACCCCGGGCAGCTATGGCTGGGTTCGCCTGGAAGACCAGAGCACTGGCGAAGGTAAACTCGCGGCAGCGGACAAGGGCTTCACCCTGGCCTTCGAGCGTCCCGGCACCTACAACCTGACACTCAGGGACGACCACGGCCGCACCCTCGGCGCCACCGGTCATTCGGTCACCGGCGAGGGCGTCAAAGCCGTACCGGGCACCGTGGAAATCGTCCTCGACAAACCCGAGTACAAAGCCGGCGACGAAGCGCTGGCGTTGATCACCTTCCCCGAGCCGATCAACGATGCGCTGCTGTCGCTGGAGCGCGATAAGGTCGAGGCCACGGCGTTGCTGTCCAAGGGCAGCGACTGGCTGAAACTGGAAAAACTCAGCGACACTCAATACCGCGCGCGCATCGTGGTAAAGGACAGCTTCGCGCCGAACCTGACCTTCTCGGTGCTGTACACCAAGGGCGGCCAGTACAGCTTCCAGAACGCCGGGATCAAGGTGATCACGCCGCAGATCGACGTGGCCATCGCCACGGACAAAGAGACCTACCGACCCGGCGACACCGTTTCGGTGGACCTGACCACGCAGTTCGCCGGCAAGCCGATCCCGGCGCATCTGACGGTCAGTGTGGTCGACGAAATGGTCTATGCCTTGCAACCGGAAATCGCTCCGACCATCGACCAGTTCTTCTACCATCCGCGCCGCAACAACGTGCGCACCAGCGCCAGTCTGTCGTTCATCAGCTACGACGTCGCATTGCCCGGCAGCCCCGGCGCGCCGGGCAAGGCCAACCGCAGCGAGCGCGGGGTGAAAGTGCTGGAGCGGCCGCGTCGCGAAGACGTCGACACCGCCGCCTGGCAACCGGAGCTTGTGACCGACGCCAACGGCAAGACCCGGTTCACCTTCAAGATGCCGGACTCGCTGACCCGCTGGCGCATCACCGCCCGGGCCATCGCCGATGACGGCCAGGTCGGGCAGAAGAAGCAGTTCGTACGCTCGGAGAAACCGCTGTACCTGAAGTGGAGCGGGCCGAGCAAATTCCGCGCGGGCGACAAACCGGGTCTCGGTGTGTTTGCTTTCAGCCAGGCGCAAAACTCGGTCAAAGCTGAGCTGGTGATTCATTACGCGGGCAGCGATCAACGGGTTCCTGTCACGCTCAACAGCGGCATCAACTACCTGCCGTTGCCAGCGTTCGAGTTGGTCAATGGCGAGTGGAGCGCCGAACTGGTACAGGACGGCAAAACCGCCGATGCCCTGGCCGTGCGCCTGAGCGCAACCGGCGAAGGTTGGCAAGTCACGCAAAGCCAGCGCCTGGACGTGGCTGGCGCGGAGACGCCGCTGAGCCTGCCGGCGGATGCCACGGATATTCGCCTGCGCCTGGATGACAGCCCGCAAGCGCTGTTCCGTGCGGCCCTCGATGACCTGCTGGGCTACCCGTATGGCAGCGTCGAGCAAACCGCCAGCGGTTTGCTGCCGCTGAGCATCGCCTATCCCGCCTTGTCGTCTAACCCGCAGGTGCGCGATCGCTTGCGTCTGATCATGCAGAACAGCCGCCTGCGCCTGGTGCAGATGGCTGGTCCTTCGGCGAGCTTCACCTGGTGGGGCATGGACGGCGAGCCGGACGCGTTTCTCACCGCCTACGCCTATTACGCCGACTGGCACGCGAGCCGGGTGCTGGAGTTGAGCCTGCCGCCGGAGCACTGGCAGCGGGTGCTGGAGGTGTACGCGAAACAGGCGAAGAGCACTCCGCTGCTGCAACGGGCATTGATCCTGTCGTTCGCCAGGCAGATGCAGTTGCCGGTCAACACCTTGCTCAGCGGTTTGATGGAAGATCTGATGCAGGCGGGTGAGGGGCGTGCCGAGAACGTCATGGACGTGGCGGGCGATAGCCTGGTCATGGGGGATCCGGATTCGGCATTGGGCCTGGCCGCTGCCCGCGTCTTGACTGCCTCGTTAGCCGCGCAATCGAAGGTCGCTTTGCCGGACGCGTTCAAGCGGCAACTGGCCGACGCGCAGCAGCGCCTGGCCAACAGCTCCGAGCCGTTTGCCGAGGCGTTGAATGCGTCACTGCAGCCTTTCGATCAGGCCCACGCGCAAGCGTTGTTGCAACGTCTGCTGCCACAGCAATCCACCCTGGAACGCGCGCTGGCACTGACGTGGTTGCAACGCAGCATCGAACAGGCCGCGCCGGCCGTGGCCCTGAAACCGGGCGACGGCTGGAAGCAGGAGCAGGGCGCCACGGGTGAAGTCTATTGGACCTGGCAAGGCGCACAGGTACCCGGCGTATTGTCGTTGAGCGGTGCGCAGGAGCGGCCACTGAGCGCCGCATTGAGCTTCCAGAGCCAGCAGCCAGCGGTCGATCCGCTGCCCGTGACCATCACCCGTCGCCTGTCGCAACTGGTGCCGGGCGATGAAGCCTTCACCTTCAAGCTGCAGCCGGTCGGCCATGCGCCGTTGTCCAGCGACAATCTGTATCTCGACGAAGTGATCCTGACCAGCAAAGCCGCCAGACCCTTGCGCTATGGCCTGCTGGAAGTACCGCTGCCACCGGGCGCGGATGTCGAGCGCACGACCTGGGGCATCAAGCTCATGGGCAAGGCCGGGACCGAACCGTCGGCGCTGGAGAAGGCCCGTTTCGAGCCGGGACAAATGGCCTACGCCGTTCCGGTGGATGCCTTGAGCGGCGAACTGCGCCTGCGTCACCTGGTGCGTTTCTCGCAGAAAGGCCAGTTCAACCTGCCACCGGCGCGCTTCACCCAGGTCTATGCGCCGCAGCATCAGGCTCAGGAGCAGAAGCCGGCGCTCGGTCAGGTGACGGTTCACTGACATGCATCGACCTTGGGTCTGGTTGCTGCTGAGTCTGATTCCCGCGCTGGTCACAGCGCAGGAGGAACCGTTACGGCTGGCCTACAAGGATCAACTGCTGACGTTGAGCCACACGCAGCTGCTGTCGCGCGAGCCCTTGGCCGACAGTCTGCAGGCGCCCCTGGGCAGTGTCTGGAAGCTGTTTGTGTATGCCTGGTTGGTGGATGCCGGCGCGCGGGAGCCGGCGTATGAGTGTCGCGGGCAGTCGAAAGAGGAAGTCTATTGCTGCGCTGCGGGTGGCAAAGTCGAGCGGGATCAGGCGTTGGTGAAGTCCTGTGGGTTGTATTTCGAGCCGGCGCGCCTGGCGCTTGACCCTGGCGCCTGGCGTGAATACTGGCAGGCACGACAGGCACCGCAGTGGCTGCTGGACTTGCCGTCATTGCAGCCCGCCACCCGGGTGTCGGTGGTTGAATTGTTGCGCGCGCTGGCGCTGATGCCGGCGCAGGACCAGGCGCGTCGCGTGTTGCTGGATGTGCTATTGAACGCGGCGGATGGCAACGTCGTGGGCGAGCTCGGCAGCCGCTTGCGGGTAAAGACCTGGAGCTGGCTGGGGGATCGGGATGCGGCATCGCGCCAAGGTGGATTCGCCGGTTGGACGGCGGATGGCACGCCGATCTGGGCGGGAGGGCGCGGAACCAGCCAGCGGGTCCTGCGCGACTACGCCCAGGCGTTGTCTGTGGTGGTGCCGGCGTCCTGGCCGGCGGAGGCGGGGCAGTGTGTCGAGGTCGATCTGTTCTCGCGTTATCCACTTCAGCGGGTCATGTCAGGTGACCGCGTGGTGTCCTCCGGCCAATTGCAGGGCGATTACCGCGTCGAGTTCGTCAACGGCAACCAACTGGATATCCACAGTGACGGCGAACTGTTTTTATTCAAGGACAAGCTGGTCGCCCGACTGGATCGCGAAGAGTATGTTGCCCGAGTTCTGCAGCGTGAGGCCAGCGCCGAACCCGCCGAAGCCGCCAAGGCACTGGCCGTGGCCATCCGCACCTACCTGCTGCAAAACGCCACGCGCCACGGTGATTGCCTGAGCATCGACGACAGCAGCCAGCGCCAGCGAGTCGCCCCACGCCCGGCCACTGCGGATACCCGCGCCATCGCCGCCTGGACCAGCGACCTGGTGCTCGCCGGCAGTACGGTGACCTACCACTCCAACCAGCCAGGCCTCGACAAATTGTCCTGGCAACAAGCCGTGGAACAAGCCAGCGCCGGCCAGCGTTACGACGCCATCCTGCTCCACGCCTACCCACGCGCCAGCCTCAGCCGCTGGGACAATCCTGTGGCTTCCTGCGAAGCACTGCCCGCCGCACAAGACTGGCTGCAAAAGCAGCGCCGCAGCTGGCGCCCGCGCCTGGAAGGCGAAGCCGGCTACAACGAAGTCAGCACCTTCGCCGTCTGCCGCCTGGCCTTCGGCCGCCCCTTCGTCGACCGCGAACGCCAGCGCCTCTACGTGCGCGGCGTGCTCTCCCTGCAGGACCGCCTCGACCTGACCCACGAATACCTGCACCTGGCCTTCGAAGCGCACCCCAACGGCCAGGATGAAACCTACATCGAAGGGCTCGCCCGCCACCTTTTGCTGGAATAGACCATGACCCATCGTTATCCACAGGTCTTGCTGCTGCTCTGCGCGATCGCCGTGCTATCGCCGGCAACCGCCGCCGACAGCGTCAAACTCGACACCCCCTCCGGCGGCTGGCGAACCGGCGCAGCCGAAGGTGAAGGCGAGAGTTTTCGCCAGGTCGTCAACTACCCGGCATCGTCGGTGAACACCCCGGCAGGCCAGGCAAACACCGCGCGCATCGCTGGTCAGATCAAAGCTGCGCCGAAGAACGGCGACCCCGGCCGGCTGATCGTCAACGGCGTCAGCATGCCCCTGAAAATCGATCCATCAGGCGGCTTCGATCGACCATTCTCCTTCCCCAACGGCAGCAACAGCGTCGAAGTCCGCAGCCCCGACGGCCAACAACGCCACCGAACCCAGTTCCTCAACGCCAGTGGTGGCGCGACTCCTGCCAAGCTGCGCGTACTGCTGGCCTGGGACAGCGACGGCACCGACCTCGACCTGCACCTGATCACCCCGGACGGCGCCCACATCTGGTACGGCGACCGCGCCGTGGCCAACGGCGCCGCCCTCGACGTCGACGTCACCACCGGCTACGGCCCGGAAATCTTCGCCATGCCTGCGCCGATCAAGGGGCAGTATCTGGTGTATGTGAATTACTTTGGCGGTGGCTATCGCAGTGATGAAGAAGGGCAGGAGGATGCGGTTCAGCCGCTGACCACGGCCCAGGTGACCGTGATTACCGAGGAAGGGACGCCGAGCGAGAAGATGGAGACGTTTCTGGTGCCGATGCGGGCGGTGGGGGAGTTGACGTTGGTGAAGGCGTTCAGTTATCCGTAAATCGCCAGTCGCGCGAACGGCTGCTTGCCAGGCGCAAGCAGCCGCAACATTCACCCTACTTCGCGACCACCAGCGCCGGTGGCTGCCAGCTGCCGTTGCCAGCGGGAAGAATCGAAGGCGGTGCGGTCTTCGGCCAGTAGAGACGCATCACCAGATACACCGTGTCGTCAGGCGCGGGCAGCCAGTTGGGCTCCTTGGCCTTGCCCGGCGAATCCTTCTGTATGTACAGGGTCAGCGAGCCATCCGCGTTCTTCGTCATGGCTGACAGCATCGGCGAATTGATCAGGTAGCGGTTGAGCGGATTCTTGATCAGCAGCTGGCTTTTGCCGTCGTACATCGTCACCGACCAGAAGGCATTGACGGGCGGCAGCTTGCCGGCCGGGAAGGTGAGCGTGTAATTGTGCTTGCTGGTATCGAGCGTCTGGCCGCTGCCGTCGGTGCGCGTGAAGGGGTACATCGCCTCGGCGGCGTCGTTGCCGTACAGGCCGCCCTTCGCGGCACCGGCACGCATGAGCCAGTTGGACTGGTAGAACGCCTGATCACCGAAGAACGCACCGACGTTCCAGCCATTGATATTCTTCATGCCGCTCGAGAGAAACTTGTCGACCTTCTCGTCACCGGCCTTCATCCCAAGAAGGACCGCGGCCTTGTGCTCGAGCGAGAGGTCCTTGAATTCAAATCTCCGGCCGGGACCTACCCCGATGCTTGCCAGCCTGGCCCGGATCGCCTTGTCGTCAGACGATGCTGGCACATACTCCATCGCGGCAGACAGGTACTCGAAGAAGTTGGCCTTGATACCTGCCGTGGTCGCCGGTACGAAATCGATCTTCGGTGCAGCGGGCGGCGCGGGTTGATGAAGGAAGGCGGACAGCGGCTGGATCTTGTAGCCCGCCTGCACCTTCTCGACATTTGGCATGTCGGCCGGATTGAACAACTGGGTGCGGATCAAGGTGAGCGCGAAGGGGGTCGAGGACGTAAACACCTTGTCGATGCCCGGAGGTGTCGCACCCTTCCAGTCAGGCCCTGCAACCAGATAGCTGCCGGCTGCGCTGGCAGTCGCCCGACTGCCGATGTAGCCATAGTTATAGGTGTTGCCGTCGATCAGTTGTATTGAGTAGTAACGCTTTTTGGAGACCGCGGGCACCGTGATCACCAGCGGCTCCGCGCGCAGGTCGGCCCAGAGTATCGAGTACGGCGTGTCGCTGTTTGGCGTAATGACCGCGGTATCGGCGGGCGTCGCGACCCGATGCTCGTTGTGCAGTTGATTGAAGGGGGCCTTGAACTGGCTGGACTTGGGGTCCACCGCGAACTCATTCATCACCGCATAGTTCATGACCAGCGGCAAACCGTAGATAAACCCTTCCTCGGCGATCGCCTTGGTCTGCTCAAGACTCGGCGCGGCCACGCCCTTGGCCACATCCGCCTTGTCTGCCTGCGCAATCGGATCGTTCTTGCTCGCGCACCCCGCGAAAAGCGTTGACCCCGCTACGACAACTGCCGCAGCCATCGTCCAGCCCCTGTATGACATCCTGTTCATTTTTACCTCGTTAGTTATGAGCAACTGCAGGTTATGGGCAGTTGCAAAGAAAACTGGGGATCAGGTCCGCGGACAGCATGCAGACATCAGAAATGCATCTTGCATTTTCGGACAGCCAGCGAGAGGTATAGCTCGGATTTTTGGGCAGTGCATACGAGAGGGGGGATTTCACTCGAGGCGACTCGGGACGGCTTCCATTCAAAAGCCCGGAGGGCGTTATCCCGAGTTTTTTCAGGCGAGTCGGCTTTCTGGCGGGCATTAAAAAGCCGGCTTGTGGCCGGCTTCTCGGGGACTGGCTTGGTTCATTTTTGGTAAACCGCGCCAGCCTTCAAAACGTACACCCGGATCTTGCGTCCGGCTGTGGGACTTGGCGAGAAAGTCATCTGCCTTGTCGGTGCGATCAGGGCCGCTTGGCGGGGTGATGCGCAAATGTGGGGCGCAGCATACTGATTTTTTTGCAGAATTCCCAGTCTGGTGTGTGAGTTGGCGTTTCCTGGGGCTACAGGAACGGTAGCGGTGGTCGTCGTTTGTTCAGTGTCGACCACCAGAACACCCAGCCCAGTACGCGGATGTTCTGTTCTTCGATTTGCGCGGGGCGGAAGATTTCGTCGGGGTAATCGGCGCGGTTATGGCTGCGCATGCGCAAGGCATTGCCGGGCATTCGGTGCAGGTATTTGATGCGCAGCATGCCGTCGTGTTCGATGGCGTAGATTTCGCCGTCGACTATCTGGGTCAGGCCGCGGTCGATTGCCAGGGTGGAGCCGTCGTCGATTTTCTCGGCCATGCTGTTGCCGATCATGGCGGCGCCGATGGCATCGGCGTGGTTGATTTCCAGGGAGTCGAGGTGGCTGCGGGGCAGGCGCAGGCTTTGTCCGCGGTCTTCGATGACGTGGGTCTTTTTGGAGCCGGGGGCCGTGATCACTTCCTTGTAGAAGGGCAGTTCGATGTCGGTGGGCTCGACCACGGTGTAGACACCGCGGATGGCCTGGGCGTCGAAGGTGTGGCCGGTGTCGTCGACCAGGCGCAGGTGCCTGGCGTCTTTCGAGCCTTCGCCGGTTTTTAGCCAGTCGCTGTTGACCGAGAGTTTCCGGGCGACTTCTTCCATGCAATGGGCGGGGACGCCGCGGGTGTACCAGTTGTGTACATTTTGCGGAGCCGTATCCAGGAATTCGGCGAATCCTGTCGTCGTGATGTTCGCTGCTTCAAGGAGCGCTTTAAACCGTGGGCCGCTAGTGTTCTTTTTCATGAACGGGAGTCTACTGGCGCCCGCCGGGGCTTTGAATAAACGGCTCGTTCAAATTTCGAGGGAAATTTACGACTGGATGTGAGGCGCGTTGGGTAAAAAATAAACAGGAAAACCCGGCATTGCAGCGCGTTAAACGAATTGTTTAATACGCTTTACAGACGCGCAAAAAAAAACCCCGGATCAACCGGGGTTCTTCTTGAAGCGTGCGGCTTGAAGCCTGCAGCTGCTCTTAGCCTTTATAGGCAGCAACCGACTTGGTGATCGCTTCGCGGGCGGCGTCTGCGCCGGCCCAGCCTTCGATCTTGACCCATTTGCCTTTTTCGAGATCTTTGTAGTTCGCGAAGAAGTGCTCGATCTGCTGGATCAGCAGCGGCGGCAGGTCGGTGTATTCCTTCACGTCGACGTACAGCTGGGACAGCTTGTCGTGTGGAACCGCGATCACTTTGGCATCGCCGCCGCCATCGTCGGTCATGTTCAAGATGCCGACTGGACGCGCGCGGATCACCGAGCCTGGGGCAACCGGGTAAGGGGTTACGACCAGCACGTCGAGTGGGTCACCGTCGTCAGCCAGGGTGTTCGGGATGTAACCGTAGTTGGCCGGGTAGAACATTGGGGTGGCCATGAAACGGTCAACGAACAGGCAATCGCTGTCTTTGTCGATTTCGTATTTGATCGGCGCGTGGTTGGCCGGAATCTCGATCGCGACGTAGATGTCGTTCGGCAGGTCTTTGCCAGCCGGAATCTTGCTGTAGCTCATTGGGCGTTGCCCCCGTTAGTTGACCAGAAACACTTGGCCGGATTGACCAAAAAGTGGCGGCGATTATAGGCATATTCCTACGTCGACGCCACGTACCAGAGGTCGTGTAGACCTTAGTCGTGTGCCTGATAGACCGGGTTCTCGGCCAGAAGTTGCCGCAGCCTTGCCAGTGGATCCTGGCGATAGAACAGCTTCAGTTGCTCATAGACCTGTGGATAAGCCTCGTGCAGCAAATCCGGGGCACTGAAGAAGTATTCGCTGGTGACGGCGAAGAACTCGGCCGGGTTTTCCGCGGCATACGGATCAATGGCGGTCTCGGCGTCCGGATTGCGCTCCAGTTGGCGGTCGAGATCGTCGTAGGCTTGCTGCATGACCCTGGCCCAGTCGCTCACCCGCATGTCCGAGTGCAGCGGTGGCAGGCCGTTGGCGTCGCCGTTGAGCATGTCGAGCTTGTGCGCCAGTTCGTGGATCACCAGGTTGTAGCCTTCCCAGCCGCCGCTGGCCATGACGCCCGGCCAGGCGAGGATGATCGGCCCTTGTTGCCAGGCTTCGCCGCTGTGCTCGCCGTCCCATTCGTGCTCGACGCCACTGGCGTCACGATGGCGCTGGGGGCTGAGGAAATCGTCGGGGTAGAGCACGATTTCGTGAAAACCCTGGTACCAGTTCAGGTCACCCAGGTGCAGCAACGGCAGTTGCGCCTGGGCGGCGAGCAATAGGCGTTGTTCCTGATGCAGTTCGACCCCGGGCAGGGCGGTCAAGTGTTTGTCTTGCAGGAACAGGACGCAGGCTTCGCGCAGCCACTGGTCTTCGGCGGCACTGATGCCATCGAGAAAACTCAGGTGATGGCGCACCCGTTGCCACATCTCGTCGGCAATCGGGTGCTTGGCCAGGGTACGCCGGCGTCGCCAGGCGCCAAGGGACCACATGCTGTCAGCGTGATGCGGTTTTGGAGTTCGAACCGCCAAGGCGGCTGCGCACAAGGCCAATGATCATCGGCACCAGCGACAGCAGGATGATGCCCACCACCAGCAGCGACAGGTTGGATTTGATGAACGGCACGTTGCCGAAGAAGTAACCCAGGGTGACCAGGCCACCGACCCAGAGAATCGTGCCCAGCACGCTGAAGGCAAAGAAGCGTGGGTAGGGCATTTTCGCGACGCCGGCGACGAAGGGGGCAAAGGTGCGGATGATCGGCAGGAAACGCGCCAGGGTCACGGTTTTGCCGCCGTGCTTGTCGTAGAAGTCGTGGGTTTGCTGCAGGTAGTCGCGCCGGAAGATCTTCGAGTTCGGGTTGCTGAACAATCGCTCGCCGGCCGTTCGTCCGATGATGTAGTTGGTGCTGTCACCGAGGATGGCCGCGAGCATCAGCAGGCCGCCCAGCAACACCGGGTCCATGCCGCCACCGGCCGCAACGGCGCCGGCGATGAACAGCAGTGAATCGCCCGGCAGGAAGGGCATGACCACCAGCCCGGTTTCGCAGAAAATGACCAGAAACAGAATGGCGTAGATCCATGGCCCGTAGTTGGTGACCAGCAAATCGAGGTAGACATCGAGATGCAGGACGAGATCGAGCGGGTTGAAATCCATGGACGGCACCTGTGGTAACGGCCCGACTTGGCAGGCCTGCGGATGACTTCGCGTAAGACTACAGACAGGAGGTAGTATTTCTTACAAGCCGGAAAGTACGGGATTATACGGGCTGGGAAGTGAAAAGCGCGTAGGGTTTGTAGCAGGGGATTTCAGGGTGAATTGAGGACAAGACCGCAGCCTTCGGTCGAAAGCTGCGATCTCTTTTGACCTTACAACTCGTCGCTGATCGGCAATACGTAGTTCTTGAACTCGGTGTCTTCCTTGAATCCGATGGATTCGTAGGTTTTCTGCGCCACTTCGTTGTTGCTGCTGGTGGACACGCGCATGCGCACGGCGTTGGTTTCCTTGGCCATTTTCTTCGCGGTGCGGATCAAGTTGTCTGCAACCAGCTGGCGGCGGGCGTCTTCGGCGACGTAGATGTCGTTGAGGATCCACACGCGTTTGAGCGACAGCGAAGAAAAGCTCGGGTACAGCTGACAGAAGCCCAGCAGTCTGTTGCTGTCGTCATCGGACAGGGCCAGGTAGATCACCGACTCCTTGCGACGCAGGCGTTTCTCGAGGAACGCCCGGGACGAGTCCGGATAGGCCAGGGAGCCGTAAAACTCGCGATATTTGACGAACAACGGGGTCAGCTGGTCCAGGTGTTCGAGGGTCGCTTGAATAATCCGCATGGTAGGTCTCGTCTTCAAGTGGCTGTCTTCACGTGCTTTGGCGGCAAAGGGTACTCACTGGCAGCCGTGCGTCGATCCTGCCTGAAAAAGGTGAGAAAGCGCAATGCGGAAGCGGTTCAGGTTTGGGGCGCATCAAGCAGGAAATTTCCTTTGAGGTCCGCTCCTGCGTCCGATTCCAGCGTTTGCACCTGCGCTTCGTCCTTCAGATTGACCCCGGATAACTGTCGCCGGCACGCCTCGCGCATCAAATACAGCAAACGGTGTGCCGCCATGCCGTAAGTCAGGCCTTCGAGACGCACATTCGAGATGCAGTTGCGATAGGCGTCGGTCAGGCCGACCTTTGGATTGTAGGTGAAATATAATCCCAGACTGTCTGGAGAGCTCAGGCCAGGGCGTTCGCCGATCAGGATCACGGTCATTTTTGCACCCAACAGTTCGCCGATCTCGTCGGCTACCGCGACTCGCCCCTGTTCCACCAGTATGACGGGCGCGATTGACCATCCGTCGGCTGAACTCTGCTCTGCAAAGCGCGCCAGGAACGGCAGCGTATGGCGATGCACCGCCAATGCCGACAAACCATCGGCTACCACGATGGCCAGATCGACTCCGCCAGGATTGGCCGTGGCGTATTCGCGCAGGTTTTTTGCCGATTCCACGCTCAATTTGCGCCCCAGATCGGGGCGCTGCAGGTAGCTGTTGCGATCAGGCGCTGCGCTATGCAGCAACAGGCTCTGACGACCCCGTTCGGCCAGTTGCTCGCTGAGGGCGGCATGATCAAACGGCAAGTGCACCGCGTCTCGCGCCTGGGCGTGGGCATACTGAAAGTCCAGCTGGGCACGGGTGGGCATGCTGGTGCCAGTGCGGCCCAGGGCAATGCGCGCGGGGGTCAGGCGTCGCAGCTCCAGCCAGGGGTTGTGCGGATCGAAGGGTGGTTTTTCCATATCACTCATCCCAATTGCGCCAGGGCCTGGCGGAAGGCCGGTGGCAGGCTGTTACCGAAGAGGACCTTGCCGTCCGCCTGGGTGAAGATGCCCATTTTCGCCAGCCATTGCTCGAACTCCGGCGCAGGCTTGAGCCCCAGCGTCTGCCGGGCGTACAGCGCATCGTGGAACGACGTGGTCTGGTAATTGAGCATGATGTCGTCTGAGCCAGGGATACCCATGATGAAATTGATCCCGGCCACTCCGAGCAGGGTCAACAGGGTGTCCATGTCATCCTGGTCCGCCTCGGCGTGGTTGGTGTAGCAGATGTCGCAGCCCATCGGCACCCCCAGCAGTTTGCCGCAGAAGTGGTCTTCGAGGCCGGCGCGGATGATCTGTTTGCCGTTGTAGAGATATTCGGGGCCGATGAATCCGACAACGGTGTTCACCAGGAACGGATTGAAATGGCGGGCCACCGCGTAGGCCCTGGTTTCGCAGGTCTGCTGGTCGATGCCGTGATGGGCATTGGCCGACAGGGCGCTGCCCTGGCCGGTTTCGAAATACATCAGGTTCTTGCCGAGCGTGCCGCGATTTAGGCTCAACCCGGCGTCGTAACCTTCCTTGAGCACATTCAGATTGATGCCGAAGCTGGCGTTGGCCGCCTCGGTGCCGGCAATCGACTGGAACACCAGGTCCAGGGGGACGCCGCGATTGACCGCTTCGATTGAAGTGGTGACGTGGGTCAGCACACAGGCCTGGGTCGGGATTTCGTAGCGCTGGATGATCGCATCGAGCATTTCCAGCATGGCGCAGATCGAGGCGATGCTGTCGGTGGCCGGGTTGATGCCGATCATGGCATCGCCGTTACCGTGCAGCAGGCCATCGAGAATGCTCGCAGCGATGCCGGCCGGTTCATCAGTGGGGTGATTGGGTTGCAGGCGGGTGGACAGGCGGCCGCGCAGACCGAGGGTGCCGCGGAACTGCGTGACCACGCGGATTTTCTGCGCGACCAGGATCAGGTCCTGTACGCGCATGATCTTCGAGACGGCCGCGACCATTTCCGGGGTCAGGCCGGGGGCGAGGGCGCGCAGGACCTGTTCGTCGGCGGCATCGCTGAGCAGCCAGTCGCGAAAACCGCCGACGGTGAGATGGCTGACCACCGCAAAAGCCTGTTTATCATGGGTGTCGATGATCAGCCGGGTGACTTCATCGGCTTCGTAGGGAATCAGCACTTCCTGCACGAAGTGGCTCAGCGGAATGTCGGCCAACGCCATCTGCGCCGCCACGCGCTCGCCGTCGTTGAGGGCGGCGATGCCGGCCAGATAGTCCCCGGAGCGCGCCGGGGTTGCCTTGGCCATCACTTCCTTGAGGTTTTCGAAGCGGTAGGTCTGGGCGCCGACGGAATGGGCAAATACGGCCATGGGCGGTGTCCTCCAAATAACTCAAATTCATTTCCGACCCTTTGTAGGAGCTGTCGGGTGCAACGAGGCTGCGATCTTTTGATCTTGCTTTTAAAGATCGCAGCCTCGTTGCACTCGACAGCTCCTACAGGGGGGTGTGCACGTCCATAGGGCGTTGCCGGGCAACGGGCCCGGCGCCGGTGCAACTAGATACCTTCGAGCATAGCGTCCGCCGGTGCTTCGGAACGTTGCCGCGCGGTCAGTTGGAAATACAGGTAGCCGGCGGCCATGAAGCCGAGGAAGACCACGCCGATCAAGGTGTTGAACCACGCCATCGCCACCAGGCACACCAGCGCCAGGAACAGCGCGATCCCCGGTACGATCGGATAGCCCGGCGCGCGGAAGGTGCGCTCCAGGTTCGGCTCGGTTTTACGCAGCTTGAACAGGCTCAGCATACTGATGATGTACATCACGATGGCACCGAATACCGACATGGTGATCATGGCCGCCGTCAGCGACATGCCTTGCAGGTTGACCAGGCCATCGCTGTAGATGGCCGCAATGCCGATCACCCCACCGGCCAGGATCGCCCGATGCGGGGTCTGGAAGCGCGAGAGCTTGGCCAGGCTGCGCGGCAGGTAACCGGCGCGGGCCAGGGCGAAGAACTGGCGCGAGTAGCCGAGAATGATCCCGTGGAAACTCGCCACCAGGCCAAACAGGCCGATCCACACCAGCATGTGCATCCAGGTTGAATTGTTGCCAACCACCGCTTTCATGGCCTGGGGCAGCGGGTCGTTGATGTTTGCCAGCTGGCGCCAGTCGCCGACGCCACCGGCCATCACCATTGTGCCGATGGCCAGGAACACCAGGGTCAGGATGCCGCTGACGTAGGCCCTGGGAATCGTGCGTTTGGGGTCCTTGGCTTCCTCGGCGGCCATGGCTGCGCCTTCGATGGCGAGAAAGAACCAGATGGCGAAGGGAATGGCCGCGAAAATGCCGGGAATGGAAGCAATGGTGAATTCGCTGGAGCCAGACCAGCCATTGAGTACGAAGTTACTGAAACTGAAGCCTGGCGCGACCACGCCCATGAAGACCAGCAGTTCGGCGACTGCCAGCACGGTCACCACCAGTTCGAAGGTGGCGGCGATGCTGACACCGAGGATATTGAGGGTCATGAACACGAAGTAGGCGCCCACCGCGGCGATTTTCGGGTCCAGTTCCGGGTATTGCACGTTGAGATAGGCGCCGATGGCCATGGCGATGGCCGGCGGCGCGAATACGAATTCGATCAGGGTGGCGATGCCGGCGATCAATCCGCCTTTTTCACCGAAGGCCCGTCGACTATAGGCAAACGGCCCGCCGGCATGGGGAATGGCCGTGGTCAATTCGGTAAAACTGAAGATGAAGCAGGTATACATCGTTGCCACCATCAGTGCGGTGACGAGGAACCCCAGGGTCCCGGCGGTGCCCCAGCCATAACTCCAGCCGAAGTATTCGCCGGAGATCACCAGGCCAACGGCAATGCCCCATAGATGCAGGGTGCCGAGTGTGGGTTTGAGCTGTGTGGAAGAAGTCATAAGTCCTCGCTGTTTTTTTTTGATCTTGTTGGACTTGCGTGAGTTGCGTTTGGGTGTGATGCGGGCACGCAAAGCCCGTGCCAGAGCGGCCAGGCCTTGAGTGTTATGTCAATGAGGGCGCCTTCGCCGGCAAGCCGGCTCCTACAGGTGCGGTGTGATCCTTGTAGGAGCTGGCTTGCCAGCGAAAGCCGTTACACGGTGTCGCGCCAGGTTAGAAGAAGCCCAGCGGATTGATGTCGTAGCTCACCAGCAGGTTTTTGGTCTGCTGATAGTGGTCGAGCATCATCTTGTGGGTTTCACGGCCGACGCCGGACTTCTTGTACCCGCCGAACGCGGCGTGCGCCGGGTACAGGTGGTAGCAGTTGGTCCAGACACGACCGGCCTTGATGGCGCGGCCCATGCGGTAGGCACGGTTGATGTCGCGGGTCCAGAGGCCGGCACCGAGGCCGAACTCGGTGTCGTTGGCGATGGCCAGGGCTTCGGCTTCGTCCTTGAAGGTGGTGATGCTCACCACCGGGCCGAAGATTTCTTCCTGGAACACGCGCATCTTGTTGGTGCCCTTGAGCAGGGTCGGCTGGATGTAATAACCGGAGGCCAGGTTGCCCTCGAGTTTTTCCACCTTGCCGCCGGTCAGCAGCTCGGCGCCTTCGCCCTTGGCGATTTCCAGGTACGAAAGAATCTTGTCGAACTGCTGCTCGGACGCCTGGGCGCCGACCATGGTGTCGGTGTCCAGCGGGTCGCCACGTTTGATTTGCAGGACTTTCTTCATCACGACGGCCATGAACTCGTCATAGATCGATTCCTGCACCAGTGCGCGGGACGGGCAGGTGCAGACTTCACCCTGGTTGAAGAACGCCAGCACCAGGCCTTCGGCGGCTTTTTCGATGAAGGACGGTTCGGCCTTCATGATGTCTTCGAAGAAGATGTTCGGCGACTTGCCACCCAGCTCCACGGTGGACGGAATGATGTTTTCGGCGGCGCATTTCATGATGTGCGAGCCGACCGGGGTCGATCCGGTGAAAGCGATCTTGGCGATGCGCTTGCTGGTGGCGAGGGCTTCGCCGGCTTCTTTGCCGTAACCCTGGACAATGTTCAGCACGCCCGGTGGCAGCAGGTCGCCGATCAGCTCGACCAGTACGGTGATGCCCAGAGGGGTTTGCTCGGCAGGCTTGAGCACCACGCAGTTACCGGCGGCCAGGGCCGGGGCGAGTTTCCAGGCGGCCATCAGGATCGGGAAGTTCCACGGAATGATCTGCCCGACTACGCCCAGGGGTTCATGGATGTGATAGGCCACGGTGTTGCCGTCGATTTCGGCAGCGCTGCCTTCCTGGGCGCGGATGCAGCCGGCGAAGTAGCGGAAATGGTCGGCAGCCAGCGGGATGTCGGCATTGAGGGTTTCGCGCACGGCCTTGCCGTTGTCCCAGGATTCGGTGATCGCCAGCAGTTCCAGGTTCTGTTCGATGCGGTCGGCGATTTTCAGCAGCACCAGCGAGCGTGCCTGGGCGGACGTGGCGCCCCAGGCATCGGCGGCCGCGTGGGCAGCGTCCAGGGCCTTGTCGATGTCTTCGGCCGTGGAGCGTGGGAATTCGGCAATGGGTTGGCCATTCACTGGCGAGGTATTGGTGAAGTACTGACCTTTGACAGGCGCGACGAACTCGCCGCCGATGTAGTTACCGTATTTGGCTTTGAACGAAACGATAGCGCCTTCAGTACCGGGGTGAGCGTAACGCATGATGTTTTCTCCTTGGTTCTTGTGCTTATAAGGAAGACGCGCGTGTGCGCTTGCTTTAAGCGTAGAGCAAGGGCCGGGCCACTGCCTTGCAGGTCATGTAAATCAAGGCCTTGCGCGGTTTTTGTCGGACGGGCGGAGAGTGCTTGTGACGCTTTCGGTACAGTGCTCGTGACACTTTGTACCGTTTTTGGCACAGGCTGTGACTGGCCGGTCTCGCCAGCATTGCAATGCTGGCCCGGCTGGAGGATGCTCGGCATCACCGCATGCACGGGTCGCCGAGCCCCGGGGAGCATAATAAGAAATGCACGACAACCATTTGAGTCGCCATGCCCAGCAGGTGTTGACCGTCGCCCAGGGCAAGGCCCACCTGCAGGGGCCGGGCAGCGATCCGTCCATCGCCCGTTCCTGGCTTCGGTGCCTGGAGGACTATCATCTCGACCCCGCCCTGACCATGGCGCCGACGGTGCTGGAACATGGCCGCGTCCTGGAAAGCCGCGAGCGCTTGCAGCAGGTGCTGCACATCGCCGGCAATGAAATGACCAGCCTTCATCAGCAACTCTCCGGTGCCGGCCACGCTGTGCTGTTGACCGATGCTCGCGGGGTGATCCTCAATTGCGTGACGGCACCGGCCGAACGCAAGATTTTCGAGCGTGCCGGCCTCTGGCTGGGCGCCGACTGGAGCGAGGCCTGTGAAGGCACCAACGGCATCGGCACCTGCCTGGTGGAGCGCCAGTCGCTGACCATTCACCAAGATGAGCATTTCCGCGGGCGACACACCGGCCTGACCTGTTCGGCAAGCCCGGTATTCGATCCGCACGGCGAGCTGTTGGCGGTTCTCGACGTGTCCTCTGCCCGGCACGAGGTCTCGCGGCAAAGTCAGTTTCACACCATGGCCCTGGTCAATCTTTCGGCGAAGATGATCGAGAGCTGCTATTTCCTGCGTTGTTTCGACAATCAATGGCTGCTGCGTTTTCATCTGCAGGCCGAGTCCGTCGGTTTGTTCAGCGAAGGGCTGCTGGCGTTCGACGGTGAAGGGCGGATCTGCGCGGTCAATCAGAGCGCACTGAACCTGCTGGGGCATATCCGTGGCGGCTTGCTGGGCAAGCCGGTGGAGGCGTTTTTCGACTGCTCGCTGGACGAACTGCTCGGCCGCGCGAGCGTCAACGCCAGCGCCAGCTGGCCACTGCGCACCCGTGACGGACGCAACCTGTTCGCCGTGTTGCGCGGGCAGTCGCGTAAAGCGCCGGTAACGCCGGTGCCGCTGGTGCCAGGCCCGGTGGTGGAAGAGCGCTCGCGCTTGTCGGGCATTTGCCTCGGCGATCCAACGTTGCAGGCGGATTTCCGCAAGGCCCTGCGCGTATACGAGCGGGACGTCCCTTTGCTGATCAACGGCGAAACCGGTTCGGGCAAAGAAGCCTTCGCCAAGGCCGTGCACCAGGCCAGCCAGCGAGCGGAAAAAGCCTTCGTCGCCCTCAACTGTGCGGCCATCCCCGAAAGCCTGATCGAGAGTGAGCTGTTCGGCTATCGCGGCGGCAGTTTCACCGGTGCGCGCAAGGAGGGCATGCGCGGCAAGTTGCAGCAGGCCGATGGCGGGACCTTGTTCCTCGACGAAATCGGCGACATGCCCCTGGCCATGCAGACCCGTTTGTTGCGCGTGCTGGAAGATCGGCAAGTGGTGCCAATCGGTGGCGAGCCGGAATCAGTCAACGTGCGGATCATCAGTGCCACGCACCGCAATCTGCTGGAGCGGGTGCAGGACGGCGGTTTTCGCGAGGATCTTTATTATCGGCTCAATGGGCTCGAAGTCGCGTTGCCGGCGTTGCGCGAGCGCAGTGACAAATCGCAGTTGCTCGACTTCCTGCTGGCCGAGGAGGCGCGCGGGGAAACCGTGCTGATCGACGGGCCGGCGCGCGAGGCGTTGTTGGGATTCGCCTGGCCGGGCAACGTGCGGCAGATGCGCAATGTGTTGCGTACGTTGGCGGCGTTGTGTGACGGCGGACGGATCGGGCTGGAGGATCTGCCGGCGATGATTCGTCAGGCGCAGCCGGTGGTCGTGCCAAAAATTGAAGAGCCTTGCGAACATCCGCTGGAAGATGCCGAGCGGCTGGCGCTGTTGAATGCGCTGGAGCATACGCGCTGGCATATGACGAATACGGCTGAGCTGTTGGGGCTCAGCCGCAATACCCTCTACAGGAAGCTACGCAAGCACGGGATCTCCCGTTAGGGAGTGGGTGTTTGAGTGAACCTGAACAACTGTGGCTCAACGAAAAAATGTATCCGGGAAGTCATCGAATAGAGTTTCATCAAACTCCATGGTCTTCTGATATTGCCGTAGTTGCTTTAGCCATGATTTCAGGACTTTAGGATCCTTGAGCTGTTCATGCAGAACGCTTAGCTCTTCGATGTCAGTGTTCAACATGTCGAGTTGGTGTTGATAGATGTCAGGCAGGTTCTGAACGGATAGCTCATCGAATGGCTCGAGATTGAATTGTTGCCTGAAAGACAGTTCAAGGTTGAGCACTTCCAGTTCCAACTCATCCAGTTGCTCGGTCAGGACCTGGTTGTAGTGCTTGAGTCGATCAGCAGACAGTGTTTCAAGAGTGCTCGCATTGATGTGCTCCATTTCCAACTGCAGTTGCAGCAGTTCGAGCAAGTTCCGTTCGCTATATGCCTGGTTGACGCGCTGCATCAGCGATGTCTTTCGTTTGCGCTCGTCCGGATCGGTTTCCCGGTCGGGGTGCAGGGCACTGGCCAGTTTGCGGTAAACCTCGCGAATAGATTGACTGACTTGGGCAGCCTCTTCTTTCAGGCGCTGTTGGCGTGCGTTTTTTTTACCCGGTTTTTGCTGCTGTGCGGTGTGTTCAGCTTGCTGCTGTTCAATAATTTTTTGCGCAATGTCTTCAGGGGACTGCATGTCGACATCATCGTCCAACTCAACACCGAAAATGTCTTTCAGGCCGAGTTTGAATAATTCGTCTCCTTCACGCTCATCTGCGTCAAAGTCACCGCCGCTATGCTTGTTGTACAGCGCTTTCAAAGCGGCTTCCTGCTCCTCATTACAGCCGCGATCGATCAATGAGTAAGCTTGGTCAAGTATTTCCTGAACCAAGGTCCGGCGATCGACTTTCGAGAGCTTGATCCGTTCGCTGAGATGATCCAAGGCATGCACAAGCTCAACATTGCATTGATGAAATTGCTCGAGCCGGGGGGCGAACTCGAGATGCCAACGTTCGATATACAGGGGAGTAGCGGATTGCCATTCCTGAAGCACCAGGCGTTGTTTTTCGATCTTCTTGATGAGCCCGTTGAATTTCCGCTGTCCAGCGGAAAGTTTTTTCGTGCCTGAGGCAGGTGCGATGTTGATCTGGGAAGTGTTGTTCTTCACGGACTGCTCCAAGTGAACGTTCAAGGGATGAGCGGCATTATCAAGGTAAATCCAGCCTGGAACAGCGCATTCTGATGCCAAGTGTTTTCGGATGATGCAATAGTGTAGAGGGAAGCAGCATGGGTCAGCTCAAACACAAGGTGCGATTTTCCCCTCCCTAAGCTAACCTGCGGCCATGTTTTACGAGGTCGACTATGCACATTCATATTCTGGGTATCTGCGGCACTTTCATGGGTTCGATGGCGGTCCTGGCCAAAGAGCTCGGCCATCACGTGACCGGCTCCGATGCCAACGTCTACCCGCCAATGAGCACTCAGCTCGAGGCGCAGGGCATTGAGTTGACCCAGGGCTACGACCCGGCGCAACTGGACCCGGCCCCCGATCTGGTGGTCATCGGCAACGCCATGTCGCGCGGCAACCCGGCGGTCGAATACGTGCTGAACAAAGGCCTGCCTTACGTTTCCGGCCCGCAATGGCTGGCCGACCACGTGCTGCAGGGCCGCTGGGTACTGGCGGTCGCCGGTACGCACGGCAAGACCACCACCAGCAGCATGCTCGCCTGGGTGCTGGAGCACGCGGGCATGAGCCCGGGCTTCCTGATCGGCGGTGTACCGCAGAACTTCTCGGTATCGGCGCGCCTGGGTGACACACCGTTTTTCGTGATCGAAGCCGACGAGTACGACAGCGCGTTCTTCGACAAACGCTCCAAGTTTGTTCACTACCGTCCGCGCACGGCGATCCTGAACAACCTGGAGTTCGACCACGCCGATATCTTCCCGGATCTGCCGGCCATCGAGCGACAGTTCCACCATCTGGTGCGAACCATCCCGAGCGAAGGCCTGGTGATTCATCCGACTACCGAACCGGCCTTGCTGCGCGTGATCGAAATGGGTTGCTGGACCCCGGTGCAAACCACCGGTGCCGGCGGGCAGTGGCAGGTCAAGCTGCTCAGTGAGGATGGCTCGAAGTTCGAAGTGATGTTCGAAGGTGTCGCTCAAGGCGTGGTCGATTGGGACATGACCGGCCAGCATAACGTGGCCAACGCATTGGCCACCTTGGCTGCCGCGCGCCATGTTGGCGTGGTTCCGGCCATGGGCATCGCCGCCTTGAGCGCCTTCAAAAGCGTGAAGCGACGCATGGAAAAAGTCGCAGAGGTGCGCGGCATCACCATCTACGATGACTTCGCTCACCACCCGACGGCCATCGCCACCACACTCGACGGCCTGCGCAAGCGCATTGGCGATGCGCCGTTGATTGCGATCATCGAACCGCGCTCCAACTCCATGAAGCTGGGCGCGCACCGTGACGGCTTGCCGGAGAGCGTGGTCGATGCCGACCAGGTGATCTGGTATGCACCGGCCAATCTCGGCTGGGATCTGGCCGGCACCGCGGCGCTGTGCACGGTACCGTCGATTGTCAGCGACTCGCTGGAAGGCATCATCGAGCGGGTCAAGAGCCAGGCCCAGCCGGGCACCCACGTGGTGATCATGAGCAACGGCGGCTTCGGCGGCCTGCACGGCAAGCTGGCCGAGGCGCTCAAATGAGTAACGGTCCGGACCGCATCACGCTGGCGATGACGGGCGCTTCCGGCGCCCAGTATGGCTTGCGCCTGCTCGATTGCCTGGTGCGCGAAGAGCGCGAAGTGCACTTCCTGATTTCCAAGGCCGCGCAACTGGTGATGGCCACCGAAACAGACGTCACGCTACCGGCCAAGCCACAGATGATGCAGGCCTTCCTCACCGAATACACCGGTGCTGCCGCTGGGCAGATTCGGGTCTACGGCAAGGAAGACTGGATGTCGCCGGTGGCCTCGGGCTCCGGTGCGCCGGCGGCGATGGTGGTGGTGCCGTGCTCCACCGGGACCCTGTCGGCCATCGCGACGGGAGCGTGCAACAACCTGATCGAACGCGCCGCCGATGTCACGCTCAAGGAGCGCCGGCAGCTGATCCTGGTGCCCCGTGAAGCGCCATATTCGAGTATTCACCTGGAACACATGCTCAAGTTGTCGAACATGGGCGTGACGATTTTGCCGGCCTCGCCGGGTTTCTATCATCAGCCACAAACCATCGACGACCTGATCGATTTCGTCGTGGCGCGGATCCTCAATCTGCTGAACATTCCTCAGGACATGCTGCCGCGTTGGGGCGAATACCATCTGACCAGCGATGAGTAAGTGGTTGGTTATAGTGCTGGCGTTACAGCTGGCGGGATGTGCGACGGCGCGTACGCTGGATGCGGCCAAGCCAGGCGCGCCAGTGGTGTACTCCGGGACGCGGCTGGATTTGTATGCGCTCAATGGCGGTTGTTGCGCGATGGACCGCTTCGGCGCCGAGGCACCGAGCTATCCGGGTGTTGATCTGCCGGCCAGTGCGTTGCTCGACACACTGTTGTTGCCATTGTCGTTGCTGACGGTGATCGGCGTGAGTTTCCAGGCAACCGGCGGATTGTAAAAACAAAAGATCGCAGCCTTCGGCAGCTCCTACATCGGGAAGGTGTACACCCTGTAGGAGCTGCCGAAGGCTGCGATCTTTTGATCTATTTGCCCAGCTTCCTCAACTCATCCGACTCGACAATCCGCACCCCATCCTGCTCCTCCAGGGCGAGGCGCCACATCGCGCGGGCCAGCTGACAGGCTTCTATGCCTCGGTACTTGCCGGGAATCAGTTTCGACAAGGGCCCGGCGAACTGCTCGCCCAGGCGTGGCTGGGTGCGTTCGCCCAACAGCAACGAAGGACGGCAGATGGTCAACTGCGGCCAGTCCTGCGCGCGCAAGGCATACTCCATTTCGCCTTTGACCCGGTTGTAGAAAATCGAGGACCTGCGATCGGCGCCCAGGGCGCTGATCACGATCAGGTGCCGTGCACCCATCTCCCGGGCACGCTTGGCGAACGCCACCACCATGTCCAGGTCCACCGCGCGAAACGCCTGCTCCGAGCCGGCCTGTTTGATGGTGGTGCCCAGGCAGCAGTAGGCGATGTCGACGCGGCCGTTCAATTGCGGCAGGAACTCAGTGGGGTCGCCTACCGGGTTCTCCAGGTGCGGATGTTCGGCCAGTGGTCGGCGCGAGGGGGCCAATACTCGCGATATCGTTGGCTCGTTGAGCAAGCGATCGAGTAAGTGTTCACCGGTCAAACCAGTGGCTCCGGCAAGCAACACGTGCTGAGGCGTCAAGTACATAATGTTTCTCCCTTGATACAGTTCAGCTTAGTTGTTCTTTGCATCCTTGCTGTCAATGGAGACACTTTGCAGCGCTTTTCGTGCCTGCTGCTTACGTAACAGTTGCCAATGCGAGAGCACGGTTTTCGGTGCCCAGATCTGCGGTTCGGAGGCTTCGAAATTGTCCGCCAGCTCGCGCTCGGCGACAGTGGCCTTGGCCAGTTTGAAGGCTTGCTCCAGGTCATCGGTCTGGTTCAGCGCCTGGGCGAACAGGGCGTCGCCGAAGTAGGTGAAGTTAGCTTCTTCGGAACAGCCGAAGGACACGCGGTCAGCTCGCGAGGCGGTCATGATCAGGGTGCGTTCGTCCTTCAGGGCGGGGATGAAACCGCCGGAGTAGCAGGACGAAATCACGATGATCTTGTCGCGGTTTTTCAGCGGGGCAAGGACGGCGGCAAGCTCGTCGGCGGGCAGGTCCGCCAGTTCCATGCGCGGCTGGTCGAGCACCAGTTCGTGCTCGCTGGTGCCATGGCTGGTCAGGTAGATGAACACCAGGTCTTCCGGGCCGCTGCGTTCGGCCAGCGTCTGGGCGGCGCGCCGCAGGTTCTCCCGGGTTGCCATCGGGCGGTCGCCGAGGTGGTCGCGATGGTTCACCAGGCGGATCTGGCCATAGGCGCCGAAGCGGCTGGTGAGCATGTTCGCGACGTAGTCGGATTCGCGCAGGAACACGCTCTGCTTGCCGTCGCCGCCAAGGGTCAGGGTATAAAGCTCCACGGCCGGGGTCGAGGCTGGAACGTTGCTCAGCGCCTCTTCGAGCAAGCGCCCCTGGGCCAGCAAGCCAAGCTCGAGGGTGTCAGGCAGCAATTTGCCCTCGGCGTCGCGCACGCGCTGGCCGTTGATCCAGGTGCCACTGAGCACGGAACCGTCGGTGAGGACCAGGGTGCCGCGCCCGGAGTAAGTGTCGTTGTCGAACTGGCCGGTGTAGAAGCTGCCGTCGGCCAGGTTCAAGCGGCCCTGGCCGGTGAAGCGCCAGTCGCTGAAGTGGCCGATGTAATGGCTGCCGTCGGCACCGATCAATTCGCCCTTGCCGTTGAGCGAACCTTCCTTGAACTGACCCAGCCAGACGTCGCCGTCGGCGTTTTCATAACGACCCTTGCCGTGCAATTGGTTGTTCTTGAACCCGCCGACATAGATATCGCCTTCGGCACTGTTGAAGGTTCCGTTGCCTTCCAGCTGACCATCGACGAAGTGCCCGGTGAATTGATTGCCGCTGCCGTCGCTGCGTTGGCCATCGCCATTGGGCTTGCCGTGGGCGAACTGGCCCTGATAGGCGCTGCCATCTTCGAGCTCCAGGCGGCCGAGCCCCGAATATTGGTCGGCCTTGAACCCGCCCCGGTAAAGCATGCCGTGTTCTTTGAGGGTGCCTTCGCCGTCGCGTCGGCCCAGCTTGAAGCCACCGTCGTAACTGCCACCGTTGGTGGTCAGGGACCCTTGGCCATCGAACAGGCCTTGCTTGAACTGCCCGCGATAGACCTCGCCATTGCTGCCATGCCATTCACCCTGGCCATGCCACTGGCCCTGATCGAACTCGCCGGCGTACCAGCTGCCGTTCGGGTAGTCGATGCGGCCCTGGCCCTGCAGCAACCCGTTGACCAGCTCCCCGCGATAGCGTCCACCGTCCGGCAGGCGGGCGTCCGCGGGCAATAGCGATTCGCCGTCGCCGCAAGCGGTGAGCATCAGGGTCAAGGCGAGGAGTGCAAGTGGGCGCATAGCGGGTTCCGGGCAATTAGGCGACCGAGTATGCCGCAGCTATGTGTCCTTATACAGCCGGTAGAAAAACAGCCGGTGCGAAACAGCCTGTGCTGCTTCGCATCCCGGAGGGCTTACACGAAGCAGAGCGACAGGGATTCGGCGACGTACGCCGGTTTGTCCATGCCGTCGATTTCCAGTGTGGCGATGGCCTTGAGCAGCCATTGACCGGGTTTTTTCTCGGTGACCTCGGACAGTTCGACCTTGAGGCGCACCTTCGAATCGACCTTGACCGGCTGAATGAAACGCACGCTGTCCAGACCGTAGTTGACCACCATCTTCAAGCCTTCTGGCATGACGAGGATGTCTTCCATCAGTTTCGGAATCAGCGACAGCGACAGAAAGCCGTGGGCAATGGTGCCGCCAAAGGGCGTTTGCGCGGCCTTGACCGGGTCGACGTGGATGAACTGATAGTCCCCGGTGGCTTCGGCGAACAGGTTGATGCGCTCCTGATCGATGGTGAGCCATTCGGAACGTCCGAGTTCCTTGCCGATATAATCTTTGAGCTCTGCAACGGGTACATAGGGCATTGAGACTCTCCTGGGTTCATCGATTTTATAGTTTTTAGGTGGGGGGATTTGACCTCCCGGATTTACCACTTTAGATCACCATGGCAAAAGGCCGCGGTCAACAGACCATGCTTATGGCGAATGCCGGTCCATAGCGCAAGCGTGCTTATAATGCGCGGGCCGATGCGGGTGACGGATTTTGCGGGAGATCTTTGATGTTGTTACGTGGCCTGACCTGGCTGGTGCTGTTCCAATTGCTCGGCACCGCGATCAACCATTTGTTCTTGCCCTTCCTGCCGGGGCCGATCATCGGCCTGCTGCTGTTGCTGATATTTCTGATCGGTCGTGGCCAGGTCGGTGAGCCGTTGAACCTTGCAGCCAGCAGCCTGCTGCGCTACCTGCCATTGCTGCTGGTGCCGCCGGCCGTAGGGGTGATGGTGTACGCCGCGGACATCGCCGCCGATTTCTGGGCCATTGTCGGCGCGCTGGTGTTGTCATTGTTGCTGTCGATGGCGTTCGCTGGTGTCCTCATGCAACGCATGGTCAAGCGCCATGTTCAACCTGAGGACGGCCAATGATCCTTGACTGGCACGGCGCCTGGACGTCGGTGATTCATCATCCCTTGTTCGGCATCGGCATCACGCTCGGCGCCTATCAACTGGTGCTGGCGGCGTTCGAGAAAACCCGCTGGATCTTTTTGCAGCCTGTGCTGGTCTCCATGTTGCTGGTGATCGGTGTGCTGGTCGGCTGCGGTCTGACCTACGCCGAGTACCGCAAGAGCACCGAGATCCTGAGCATTCTGCTGGGTCCCGCGACGGTCGCGCTGGCCGTGCCGCTTTACCTCAATCTGCGGCGGATCCGACAGTTGTTCTGGCCGATATTTACTACGCTGGTGATAGGCGGTGTGGTCGCCACGTGCATGGGCGTGCTGTTGGGCTGGTGGTTTGGGGCCGAACACATGATCCTGATGACCATGGCGCCGAAATCGGTGACGTCGCCCATCGCCATGCTGGTGGCCGAGCAGATTGGTGGCGTCGCCGCGCTGGCGGCGGTGTTCGTGCTGATCACCGGGGTAATCGGGGCGATCTTCGGCCCGAGCCTGTTGACCCGGCTCGGTGTCCACAGTCCCGAGGCTCGCGGCATGGCCCTGGGCATGACCGCCCATGCGGTCGGCACCGCGGTGGCGATGCAGGAAAGTGACGAATGTGGCGCCTTCGCGGCGCTGGCGATGAGTTTGATGGGCGTGGCCACGGCGGTATTCCTGCCGTTGGCGGTGTCGATGGTGGTGTAAGGAATATGTCTATGAGTCTGCCGCTTTTTCCGCTGAACACGGTGCTGTTTCCGGGTTGCATCCTCGACCTGCAGATTTTCGAGGCGCGTTACCTGGACATGATCGGTCGCTGCATGAAACAGGGCGGCGGCTTCGGCGTGGTGTGCATCCTTGAAGGGAGCGAAGTCGGTATCGCGCCGCAGGGCTTTGCCATGGTCGGTTGTGAAGCGCGCATCACCGATTTTCAGCAGCAGGACAACGGCCTGCTGGGGATACGGGTTGAGGGCGGGCGACGGTTCAACGTGTTGACCACCGAAGTCCAGCGCGACCAGCTGATCCTCGCCGAGGTCGAATGGCTGGAAGACGAGCCTGAGCAGCCGCTGCAGGACGAAGACGCCGATCTGGTGGCCTTGCTCAAGGCCCTGGCCGAACACCCGATGGTCGAAGCGCTGAACATGGGCACCGAGGCCACCGGACAACAGTCGCTGGCCAACCAGCTGGCTTACCTGTTGCCGTTTGCCGAAGTGGACAAGATCGACCTGCTGCAACTTGATGATCCGCAGCAACGGCTGGATGCGATTCAGGCGTTGCTGGATGAGTTGCAGGGGGAGTTGTTTGCCTGACCCTTTTGGCTAATACGCGTAACGCAACATCGTGTGCGGCAAATGCCTCAATACGAAAAATCCGAACAACGCCACCAGCGCAGGCAGCACCAGCCACCAGACTCTGGGCGGCATGGCGTTGAGCGAAGTCCGGCGCTGACACAGCCACAAACTCGCCGCACAAACACACGACGCCAGCATCGCGCCCGCCAGCACATCCGTCGGCCAGTGTGCACCGAGGTAAACGCGGGAGAGGGCGATCGCCAGCGCCGGCAAGCACGCCACCAGCAACCAGGTCAGGCGCATCCGTGGTGGTTGCCCGCGGCCGGCCAGGACGGCGAGGGTCAGGAACAGTGCAAACGCCCCGGATGCGTGGCCGCTGGGCATGCTGTAGCTGGTCAGCGGGTCGCTCAATACCTCCGGGCGCACGCGGCCGAAAAAGTGTTTGGTCAGGGTGTTGCCCAGCGCGGTGCAGAGCAGGGTGGTGGTGGCGAAGATCAGCTGGCGCCATTGCCGGGTAATCAGCAGCAGCACCACCAGCAAGGCGCTGAAAATCAGCATGTTGCGAAATTCGCCAATCAGGGTGAAGACCACGGCCACTTCATCGAGCGTCGGGCTGCGGTGCTCCTGCACCAGGGTCATGACCCCCTGATCGAGGGCGTCCAGGTGCGGATAACCGATAAACAGACCCGCCAGAATCAGCAGGCTCATGCCGGCAATGAACACCGTGGCCTTGCGATGGCGGCGCAGGCTGCTGGTTGCGCTCAGCCCGACCATGATTGCAATGCTGCCGGCCACGATGCCGGCCTCAAGCCAGAAGCCTTCGGGCAGCGGCAATCGAATCGCCGCGCCTGTGGCCCAGCCCGGTAGCAGGTATGCCACCGACCAGCCGGCGCCAGCCAGCAGGCTGACCGCGAAGAAGCGCGGGAAGGGCATGTCGAACATCCCGGCGACCATCGGCAGCATCGGGCGCAGGGGGCCGATGAAGCGTCCGACCAGCAGGCTGGCGATACCGTAGCGCTGGAAATACGCTTCTGCCCCGGCGATCCATTCCGGGTGATGACGCAAGCCCGGCAGGCGCCGGATGTTCTGATGGAAGTGTCGGCCGAGGAAATACGAAACCACGTCGCCGAGCACGCCGGCGAGAAAACCCAGGAGCAAGGTCTCACTCAATGACAGTGCGCCGCTGCCGGCCAGTACCGCAACGGCGAACAGCAATACGGTGCCAGGCACGATCAGGCCGGCAATCGCCAGGCATTCCACAAAGGCCACGATGAATACCGCTGCCGCCAGCCATTGCGGGTTGACCGTCAACCAGCCGGTCACGCTATCGAGCCATGGGCCCATAAAAACAACTCCATCGAATTCAAATGGCCCTTGGCGGGCGAATATCATCTTAAAACGCTACGGGTCCCCTGTAGGAGCGAGCTTGCTCGCGAAAGCGGTGGATCAGCCAGCGTTGATGTCGACTGACCCGGTGCATTCGCGAGCAAGCTCGCTCCTACAATGAATCATTCCAGTGTCAGGTCAGTATTAGATAATCGCGACCTTCGACCTGGCCCCGTCGCAGCGGGTTCCGCGTGCAATAGGCGGCATAGGCCGCGTCGACGAAGCGGTACATCAGGTGCTCGTCGCGTCCATGGGGAATGCCCAGGCGGGTGGCCTGGATGATGTGGGCTGGGGTCTGTCCGACATCCTCCACCAGTAAAATTTCATGATCGAAGCGCTTGGCGTCCCATACCGGCACCTTCAAGCCCAGCGACTTGCAGAGCAGTGTCTGCCCCGCGCAGAGCTTTTGCGAGGGGCGAGGGCGGCCTTGGGCGTCGGGGTTGTTCAACAACATCTGCGCAAGGCTCGCCGACCCGCTCAACTCGTCGACCCAGGGGTAGGCGGATTTGATCAGCACGGCATTGCCCGGCCCTTGGGCGCTGAAGTTGAGTGAATCGCCGCCGCGAGCGTAGTACATATAGATATGCCCGCCATCCAGAAACAAAGCCTTACGCTTTTCTGTGTAGCCGAGGGAGGCGTGGCTGCCTTTTTCTGCGCAGTAATAGGCTTCTGTCTCGATGATCCGCGCGCTGAGCCACTGATCGCCGACCCGATGGCGGATGACTTTTCCGAGTAGATCGCGGGCGAGAACTTGCGCGTCGCGGTCGAAAAACGCGTCCGGAAGGCCCTTGGGCAGGCCCTCGGCAGAGGCGCGAACAGTCAGGTTAGTCATGATGAACGGCGTTTATCAGGGCTGAGTGAGTCGTGATGATAACAATTTGCAGCTTAATCCCGGCTGAACGTCGGCAAATTGCCCTCGATTTCGACCATCCGCCCGTCACCGCTGTTAGTCGGCGGACGCGACAGCTATAATCTGCCGCTTTACTCTTTACCAAGACCTTAGCAAAGACCACTCCAGACCATGACTGAGTCCGTTCTTGACTACATGACCCGCCTGGGTCGCGCTGCCCGCGAGGCTTCCCGCGTGATCGGCCGTGCCAGCACCGCGCAGAAAAACCGCGCGCTGCAGGCGGCTGCCAATGCGCTGGATGCAGCCCGCGGCGAATTGACCGCGGCCAATGAGCTGGACCTGGCGGCTGGTCGCGCCAATGGTCTGGAGCCGGCCCTGCTCGAGCGTCTGGCGCTGACCCCGGCGCGTATCGACGGCATGATCGTTGGCCTGCGCCAGGTCGCGGCGTTGCCCGACCCGGTCGGTGCGATCCGCGACATGAGCTATCGCCCGTCAGGTATCCAGGTGGGCAAGATGCGCGTCCCGCTTGGCGTGATCGGGATCATCTACGAGTCACGGCCGAATGTGACCATCGATGCGGCCAGCCTGTGCCTGAAGTCTGGCAACGCGACCATCCTGCGCGGCGGCTCCGAAGCCATTCATTCCAATCGTGCCATCGCCGCCTGCATCCAGCGCGGCCTGGCCGAGGCCGATCTGCCGGCCGCCGTGGTGCAAGTGGTGGAAACCACTGATCGCGCTGCCGTTGGTGCGCTGATCAGCATGCCTGAATACGTCGACGTCATTGTGCCCCGTGGTGGCCGTGGCCTGATCAAGCGCGTCAGTCGGGATGCCCGGGTGCCGGTGATCAAGCACCTGGACGGTATCTGCCACGTTTTCGTGAGCGAGCATGCCGACCTGGCGAAAGCCCAGCGCATCGCGTTCAACGCCAAGACTTACCGATACGGCATCTGCGGGGCGATGGAGACGCTGCTGGTCGATCAAATCGTTGCCAAAGATTTCCTGCCGGCGATGGCGGCCCAGTTCCGCGAAAAAGGCGTCGAACTGCGCGGCTGCGAGCGTACCCGGGCAATCATCGATGCCGTGCCGGCCACGCAAGAGGACTGGAGCACCGAGTACCTGGCACCCATCCTGTCGATCCGCGTGGTCGACGGGCTTGACCAGGCGATCGAGCACATCAACCATTTTGGCTCCCATCACACCGATTCGATTGTCAGCGAACACCAGGGCGACACCCGGCGTTTCGTGGCTGAAGTCGATTCTTCGTCGGTGATGATCAACACCCCGACCTGCTTCGCCGATGGCTTCGAATACGGATTGGGTGCCGAGATCGGCATTTCTACTGATAAGCTGCACGCCCGCGGCCCGGTCGGTCTCGAAGGTCTGACCTGCGAGAAGTACATCGTGGTCGGTGATGGCCAGTTGCGCGGACAGGAGCCGGCCTGACTTGGGCGACCTCGACCCGTCAGTCCCGGTCACCGCCAGCGCGCCTGCACCTCGACGCATCGGCGTACTGGGCGGGACCTTCGATCCGGTGCACATCGGCCATTTGCGGGGTGCGCTGGAAGTCGCCGAATCGCTGGCGCTCGATGAACTGCGCCTGACACCCAGTGCCAGGCCGCCCCATCGGGGTACGCCGCAGGTGTCGGCGAAAGACCGTCTGGCGATGGTCGAATGCGCGGTGGCCGGTGTGGCACCGTTGGTGGTGGACGACCGCGAATTGCAGCGGGACAAACCGTCCTACACCATTGATACCCTGGAGTTGATGCGTGCCGAAATGCCCGCCGAGACCCAGGTTTTTCTGCTTTTGGGCTGGGACGCATTTTGCGGCCTGCCCACTTGGCACCGCTGGGAAGAGTTGCTCCAGCATTGCCATATCCTGGTGTTGCAACGCCCGGATGCCGACAGCGAACCGCCGGATGCCTTGCGCAACCTGCTGGCAGCGCGCTCGGTGAGCGACCCGCTGGCCCTCAAGGGGCCGAGCGGACAGATTGCATTCGTCTGGCAGACACCGCTCGCGGTTTCCGCCACCCAGATCCGTCAACTGCTGGCCAGCGGTAAGTCGGTACGTTTCCTGGTGCCCGACGCGGTCCTGGCCTACATCGATGCGCACGGGCTTTACCGTGCGTCGAACTGAATAGGAGTGCTTCAAGGCACGTGGCAACAACGTGTACCGAAGCGCCCGAACATACGAGCAAAACGAGTTTTATATGACGAGCAACAACGAAAGCAAAGTTAAACGCAAAGGCACGTTCAAGAGCGCTCCGCTGCCTGAGAAGGTACTGGCTGCCGAACCGCCAAAAGGCGACGAGCTGGTCAAGATCGCCGTAGCCGCCCTGGAAGACGTCAAGGCCCAGGACGTGCTGGTGATCGATGTTCGCGACAAGCAGAGCATCACTGACTACATGATCATCGCCACTGGTACCTCCAACCGCCAGATCGGCGCGATGCTGGACAAGGTTCGCGAAGCCGTCAAAGCCTTGGGCATCAAGCCGCTGGGTGAAGAAGGCAAGGGCGACAGCGACTGGGTGCTGTTGGACATGGACGACGTGATCGTTCACATGATGACCTCCAATGCCCGCCAGTTCTACGACCTGGAGCGCCTGTGGAAAGGCGCCGAGCAGAGCCGTGCCGCTGATGGCAAACACCACAGCCCTGAAGTCGGTCATGAGCATTTCACCAAGCTCAACAAAGACCAGGAATAAGGAACGGCTGTGCGACTGCGACTGATCGCCGTCGGTTCCCGCATGCCCAAGTGGGTGGAAGAAGGCTGGCATGAATATGCCAAGCGTCTTCCGTCCGAATTGGCGCTGGAACTGGTGGAAATACCGCTCAATACCCGTGGCAAGAACGCCGACGTGGCGCGCTTCATCCGTCAGGAAGGCGAAGCCATGCTGGCCAAGGTCGGGCCAAACGAGCGCGTTGTCACCCTCGAAGTCCACGGCAAGCCCTGGAGCACCGAGCAGCTGGCGGTCGAGCTCGATCGCTGGCGGCTGGACTCGCGCACGGTCAACTTCATGGTTGGCGGCCCCGAAGGGCTGGCACCGGAAGTCTGCGCCCGTGCCGATCAGCGCTGGTCGCTATCACCGCTGACGCTGCCGCACCCGCTGGTGCGCATCCTCATCGGCGAGCAGCTGTATCGTGCCTGGACAGTGCTGTCCGGTCACCCTTACCACAAGTAGTTGCGCCCTCATGTCCCAACCGATCCGCATCAAGGACCACGAAAAAGACGCCCGTCTGGTGCGTGGCCGCGTCGTGTTCGGTGCCATTGCAGTGGTGCTGCTCATTGGGGTGCTGATCGCGCGCCTGTATTTCCTGCAGGTCATCCAGTACGAATACCACTCGACCCTGTCGGAAAACAACCGCGTCCATGTGCAGCCGATTCCGCCGACCCGCGGCTTGATTTTCGACCGCAACGGCGTGGTGATTGCCGACAACCGGCCCAGCTTCAGCCTGAGCATGACCCGCGAGCGCTCTGGCGATTGGCAGCAAGTGCTCGATGTGATCGTCGAAGTGCTGGAGCTGACGCCCGAGGACCGGGTGATTTTCGAGAAGCGCATGCGCCAGGGGCGACGGCCGTTCGAGCCGGTGCCGATCCTGTTTGAACTGACCGAAGAGCAGATCGCCCGCATTGCCGTTAATCAATTCCGCCTGCCCGGGGTGGAAGTGGTCGCGCAACTGGTCCGTCACTATCCGCAGGGTGCGCACTTTGCCCACTCGGTGGGTTACATGGGGCGGATCAACGAGAAAGAGTTGAAGTCGCTCGATCCGGTCAATTACAGCGGCACCCATCACATCGGCAAAACCGGCATCGAACGTTTCTACGAGCCGGAACTGCACGGCCAGGTGGGTTACGAGGAAGTCGAGACCAACGCCCGCGGACGCGTATTGCGGGTGCTCAAGCGTACCGAACCGATTTCCGGCAAGGACATCGTCCTGAGCATGGATATCAAGTTGCAGGAAGCCGCTGAAGCCGCGCTTGGCGGGCGTCGTGGCGCGGTGGTGGCGCTGGACCCGAAAACCGGCGAGGTGCTGGCGATGGTCAGCCAGCCGAGCTTCGACCCGAACCTGTTCGTCACCGGCATCAGTTTCAAGGCCTATTCCGAGCTGCGCGACTCCATCGACCGGCCGCTGTTCAATCGTGTCCTGCGTGGCCTTTATCCGCCGGGTTCGACCATCAAGCCGGCGGTAGCGATCGCCGGGCTGGATGCGGGCGTGGTGACCGCGTCATCCCGGGTGTTCGACCCGGGTTACTACATGCTGCCCAACTACGATCACAAATACCGCAACTGGAACCGTACCGGCGACGGCTTTGTCGACCTGGATACGGCGATCATGCGGTCCAACGATACCTACTTCTATGACCTGGCCCACAAGCTGGGGATCGATCGGTTGTCGGCGTACATGACCAAGTTCGGCATCGGCCAGAAGGTCTCCCTGGACATGTTCGAAGAATCGCCGGGGCTGATGCCGACCCGCGAATGGAAGCGAGCGACCCGCCGACAGGCGTGGTTCCCGGGTGAAACGCTGATCCTGGGGATCGGTCAGGGCTACATGCAGTCGACGCCATTGCAGCTGGCCCAGGCCACGGCACTGGTGGCCAACAAAGGCGTGTGGAACCGACCACACCTGGCCAAGACCATCGAAGGCGAGAAGCCGGTGGACGAGAACCCGATGCCGGACATCATCCTGCGCGATCCGTCGGACTGGACGCGGGTCAACCATGGCATGCAGCAGGTCATGCACGGCGCCCGGGGCACCGCGCGCAAGGCCTCGATCGGTGCGCAGTACCGGATTGCCGGCAAGAGTGGTACCGCCCAGGTGGTGGCGATCAAGCAAGGCGAGAAGTACGACCGTTCCAAGGTCCAGGAGCGTCATCGCGACCACGCCCTGTTCGTTGGCTTCGCCCCGGCCGACGATCCGAAGATCGTGGTCTCGGTGATGGTCGAGAACGGTGAATCCGGCTCCGGCGTGGCCGCGCCGGTGGTGCGTCAAGTCATGGACGCCTGGCTGCTGGGCCAGGACGGTCGCCTGAAGCCCGAATACGCCGCCCCAATCAGTGCAGAGGCAACCGCCCGTGATGAATAATTTTGATCGCATGCTCTCCAGCGAGGATGTGATGCGTCGTCGTGCAACGCTGCTGCAGCGCCTGCACATCGACGGCCCGCTACTGATCCTGCTGCTGACCCTGGCTGCCGGCAGCCTGTTCGTGCTGTATTCGGCCAGTGGCAAGAGCTGGGATTTGCTGGCCAAGCAGGCGACGTCGTTCGGCATCGGCCTGGTGTCGATGATCGTTATCGCTCAGTTCGAACCGCGTTTCATGGCGCGCTGGGTGCCGGTCGGTTATGTGATCGGCGTGCTTTTGCTGGTCGTGGTTGACGTCATGGGCCACAACGCCATGGGCGCCACGCGCTGGATCAATATTCCCGGCGTCATACGCTTCCAGCCTTCGGAATTCATGAAGATCCTGATGCCGGCGACCATTGCCTGGTACCTGTCCAAGCGCACCTTGCCGCCGCAGCTCAAGCATGTCGGCATCAGCCTGATGCTGATCGGCATCCCGTTCATTCTCATCGTGCGCCAACCGGATCTCGGCACCTCGCTGCTGATCCTGGCCGGCGGCGCCTTCGTGCTGTTCATGGGGGGGCTGCGCTGGCGCTGGATTGTCAGTGTGCTGGCGGCCGCCGTGCCCGTGGCGATCGCCATGTGGTTCTTCATCATGCACGACTACCAGAAACAGCGGATCCTGACCTTCCTCGACCCTGAAAGCGATCCGTTGGGTACCGGCTGGAACATCATTCAGTCCAAGGCCGCGATCGGTTCCGGCGGCGTGTTCGGCAAGGGCTGGTTGCTGGGCACCCAGTCACATCTGGATTTCCTCCCGGAAAGCCACACCGACTTCATCATCGCGGTACTGGGGGAGGAGTTCGGCCTGGTGGGCATTTGCGCGCTGCTGCTGATCTACCTGCTGTTGATCGGTCGCGGGCTGGTGATTACCGCCCAGGCGCAGACCTTGTTCGGCAAATTGCTGGCGGGTGCCTTGACCATGACATTTTTTGTGTATGTTTTCGTCAATATCGGTATGGTCAGCGGCCTGTTGCCGGTGGTGGGGGTGCCGTTGCCGTTCATTAGCTACGGAGGAACTTCGCTGGTGACGCTGCTGTCAGCGTTTGGGGTTTTGATGTCGATCCATACCCATCGCAAGTGGATCGCGCAGGTTTGAATAAGGTGAAGAGTTCAATGCAAGCAATGCGTGGCTGGGCGACTCGGTACGCGCCATGGGTCGGCCTGGTAAGCATCCTTGGCACTGCGCAACAAGCGTTGGCCGGCGATTACGACGGCTCGCCACAAGTGGCCGAGTTCGTCGGTGAGATGACCCGCGACTATGGTTTCGCCGGTGAGCAACTGATGGGCGTGTTCCGCGAGGCGCAGCGCAAGCAGTCGATCCTGGATGCCATTTCGAAACCGGCCGAACGGGTCAAGCAGTGGAACGAATACCGGCCGATGTTCATTACCGATGCGCGGATTGCCCGTGGCGTCGACTTCTGGCGTCAGCATGAGGCCGTGCTGGCCCGTGCCGAGCAGGAATACGGCGTACCGGCTCAGGTGATCGTCTCGATTATCGGTGTTGAGACCTTTTTTGGCCGCAATACCGGCAATTTCCGGGTAATTGATGCCTTGTCGACCCTCGGTTTCGACTATCCTCCCCGTGCCGAATTTTTCCGCAAGGAATTGCGTGAGTTCCTGCTGCTGGCCCGGGAAGAGCAGGTCGACCCACTGACCCTCAAGGGCTCCTACGCCGGCGCCATGGGCTTGCCGCAGTTCATGCCGAGCAGCTTTCGCGCCTATGCGGTGGACTTCGACGGAGACGGCCACATCAATATCTGGAACAACCCGGACGATGCCATTGGCAGCGTCGCCAGCTATTTCAAGCGCCACGGCTGGGTTGCCGGCGAGCCGGTGGTCAGCCGCGCCGACGTGCGCGGCGAACAGGTGGACGATGGTTTGACCGCCGGTATCGAGCCGACTAAAACCGTTGGAGAGTTGCGGGCCCTGGGCTGGTCAAGTCATGATGCGCTGCGCGATGATATGCCGGTTACCGCATTCCGCCTGGAAGGCGACAATGGCCCTGAATACTGGATGGGCCTGAAGAATTTCTACGCGATCACGCGATATAACCGCAGCGTGATGTACGCCATGGCCGTACATCAACTGTCTGAACAGCTGGTCCAAGCACGGGGCGTCAAGTAATGCGGGCATTGCCTATGAATAAACCCCTGAAGCTGATGGCATTTGCCGCGTTGGCAGTGCTGGTTGCCAGTTGTTCTACCAGCCGCGCGCCGGCGCAGAAGACTACCACCGCCGTGCGCTCGACGCCGGGGCTGGACATCAACCGTGCCCACAAGGATGGCGCGCCATGGTGGGACGTCGACGTTTCCCGCATCCCGGACGCCACGCCAACCCTGCACACCGGCCCATACAAGGCCAACCCGTACACGGTGCTGGGCAAGACTTACTTCCCGTTGCAAGAGTCCAAGACCTACGTGCAGTCGGGTACGGCGTCCTGGTACGGCACCAAATTCCACGGTCAGAACACCGCCAACGGCGAAGTCTATGACCTGTACGGCATGAGTGCCGCGCACAAGACATTGCCACTGCCAAGTTACGTCCGGGTGACCAACCTGGACAACAACAAGAGCGTGATCCTGCGTGTCAACGATCGCGGGCCGTTCTATTCGGACCGGATCATCGACTTGTCCTATGCGGCTGCGAAGAAGCTCGGTTACGCCGAAACCGGCACCGCGCGGGTCAAGGTCGAAGGCATCGACCCGCAGCAATGGTGGGCCGCCAAAGGCCGTCCGGCGCCATTGATGCTCAATGAGCCGAAAGTCGCGCAGAATAGCGCCCCGGTGATCACGGCCTCGGCCGGCACCGTCGAGCAATGGACGCCACCGCCGCAGCAACACGCCGCCGCCGTTGTCCCGGTACAAGTGGATGCAAAAAAAAACGCTTCTGCATCAGCGTCTGGCCAGTATCTGCAGGTGGGCGCGTTCGCCAACCCGGACGCTGCCGAACTGCTGAGGTCCAAGCTCAGCGGGATGGTGAGCGCTCCGGTGTTCATCAGCTCGATCGTGCGCAATCAACAGACACTGCATCGGGTGCGCCTGGGGCCGATCGGTTCGCCGGGTGAAATCCAGCAAGTGCAGAACAGTGTGCGCCTGGCTAATCTCGGTTCGCCGAGCGTAGTGACCGAGTAAGCCACTGAGTAATACGTAGAACTTGATTGACGGTTCATCTGCGGTTTTGGGGGGTGGACCAGGTTGTTGGCTCGTTGAAGAACAAAAGCCCGGCAAGGGTTACTGAGTGAGCAGCTGAACACGCGACGGCCCGTTAGAAGGCTGTCTGAATAGTTTTGCCCTCGGGCAAGTTTCCATTAGCGATTTCGAGAGACGGATGAACATCACCACCTTTGCCAAACGCCTGTGCCTTCTAGTCCCGCTGCTCCTCTCGCCTGCCGCATTCGCGGTCGAGATGATGCCGTCGCCACCGCAACTGGCCGCCAAGGCCTACGTGCTCATGGACGCCAGCAGCGGCAACGTGCTGGTCGAAAACAATGGTGACCAGCGTCTGCCGCCAGCCAGCCTGACCAAGCTGATGACCGCGTACATCGCGACCCTCGAAATCCGTCGCGGCCAGATCGGTGAAAACGATCCGGTGACCGTCAGCGAAAACGCCTGGCGTACCGGCGGCTCGCGGATGTTCATCAAGGTCGGCTCGCAGGTGACCGTCAGCGACCTGCTGCACGGCATCATCATCCAGTCGGGTAACGACGCCAGCGTTGCGCTGTCCGAGCACATCGCCGGCAGCGAAGACGCGTTCGCCGACATGATGAACAAGACCGTGGCTGACCTGGGCATGACCAACAGCCACTTCATGAACCCGACCGGCCTGCCGAACCCCGAGCACTACTCGTCGGCGCACGACATGGCCGTGCTGGCTCGCGCGATCATCCACGAAGACCCGGCTCACTATGCGATCTACTCGCAGAAAGAGTTCTTCTGGAACGGCATCAAGCAACCGAACCGCAACCTGCTGCTGTGGCGTGACAAGACCGTTGACGGTCTGAAAACCGGTCACACCGACGAAGCCGGCTACTGCATGGTGTCTTCGGCCGTACGTGATGGCATGCGCCTGATCGCCGTGGTGTTCGGCACCAACAGCGAAGTGGCCCGCGCCGCCGAAACCCAGAAGCTGCTGACCTACGGTTTCCGCTTCTTCGAAACCCAGACCTTCTATCAGAAGGGCACCGAACTGGCCCAGGCTCCGGTCTGGAAAGGCGCCACCAACCAGATCAAGGCAGGCCTGGCACAAGACCTGACCATGACCCTGCCAAAAGGCCAGCTGAAAAAGCTCGCCGCCAGCATGACCATGAACCCGCAGCTGGTTGCGCCAATCGCCAAGGGCGACGTGATCGGCAAAGTCGAAGTCAAACTGGAAGACAAGGTGGTGCACAGCGCCGACCTGATCGCTCTGGATGGCGTCGAAGAGGGTGGTATCTTCCGTCGCATGTGGGATAGCATCCGTCTATTCTTCTACGGCTTGTTCAACTGATAGTGTGCACCAGCATGGCCCCCGCGCTGATCCGGCGTGGGGCTATGCCCGTCGCCACGGCTTACGCTTACGAGGCCGTTACGCCATGACCGATACCGAAGTAAAGGCGCCCAAGATCGAATTCCCCAACGTTGATTACCCGGTTAAGGTGATCAGCGATACTGGTGTGGGCAACAAGGACAAGATCATCGAGATCGTCAAGAAACACGCGACGATCAACCATGACCGCGTGGATGAGCGCCAGAGCACCAACGGCAAATACACCACCATCCAGTTGCACATCGTCGCGACCGACCAGGACCAGCTGTACAACATCAACAGCGAACTGCGAGCCACCGGTTTCGTGCACATGGTGCTGTGATGTCCGCCGCGGTGGGTTTTCGCGAGCTTGGCCAGATGGCTTACGAGCCGGTCTGGCATGCCATGCAGCGCTTCACCAACGAACGCGGCAGCGATGCCGCCGACGAGATCTGGCTGGTCGAACACCCGCCGGTCTTCACCCAGGGCCAGGCCGGCAAGGCCGAGCACTTGCTGCTGCCGGGCGATATCCCGGTGGTGCAGGTTGATCGCGGTGGCCAGGTGACGTATCACGGGCCCGGGCAACTGGTGGCCTACCTGTTGCTGGACGTACGCAAGCTGGGTTTCGGCGTACGCGACCTGGTAAGTCGCATGGAGGCATGCCTGATCGAACTGCTCGCCAGTTACGGCGTGACCGCCGCGGCCAAGCCGGATGCGCCGGGCGTGTACGTCGATGGCGCGAAAATCGCTTCCCTGGGTCTGCGGATCCGCCACGGTTGTTCCTTTCATGGCCTGGCCCTGAACGTGGACATGAACCTGGAACCGTTTCGACGGATTAATCCCTGCGGCTACGCCGGGCTGGCGATGACCCAGCTGAGCGATCACGCAGGATCGATTGAATTTGCCGAGGTAAGTGCCCGGCTGCGCGCGCAGCTCGTCAAACACCTCGACTATGCTGAGCAGACGACCCTCACGGGCGGAATCGACTGATATGACTACTGATGCAGTGCAAACCATGATCCCGACGCTCGATGTCACCGAGCGCCCGGCCCCGCGTGCCAAGGTTGAAGCCGGCGTCAAGCTGCGCGGCGCCGAGAAGGTTGCACGCATCCCGGTAAAGATCATTCCGACCACCGAACTGCCGAAGAAGCCTGACTGGATTCGCGTACGCATCCCGGTCTCTCCGGAAGTCGACCGCATCAAGGCCTTGCTGCGCAAACACAAGCTGCACAGCGTGTGCGAAGAAGCGTCCTGCCCGAACCTGGGCGAGTGCTTCTCCGGTGGCACCGCGACCTTCATGATCATGGGTGACATCTGCACCCGTCGTTGCCCGTTCTGCGACGTCGGCCACGGCCGTCCGAAGCCACTGGACGTCAACGAGCCGCAAAGCCTGGCCATCGCCATCGCCGACCTGAAACTCAAGTACGTGGTGATCACCTCGGTCGACCGCGACGACCTGCGTGACGGCGGCGCCCAGCACTTTGCCGACTGCATCCGCGAAATCCGCAAGCTGTCGCCGAACGTACAGCTCGAAACCCTGGTTCCGGATTACCGTGGCCGCATGGACATCGCCCTGCAAATCACCGCCGCCGAGCCGCCGGATGTGTTCAACCACAACCTGGAAACCGTGCCACGCCTGTACAAGGCTGCGCGTCCGGGTTCGGACTACCAGTGGTCGCTGACCCTGCTGCAACGCTTCAAGCAGATGATGCCGCACATTCCGACCAAGTCCGGCCTGATGCTGGGCCTGGGCGAAACCGACGAAGAAGTCATCGAAGTCATGAAGCGCATGCGCGAGCACGACATCGACATGCTGACCCTCGGCCAGTACTTGCAACCGTCGCGCAGTCACTTGCCGGTGCAGCGTTTCGTGCACCCGGACACCTTTGCCTGGTTCGCAGAGGAAGGTTACAAAATGGGCTTCAAGAACGTTGCTTCCGGCCCGCTGGTACGCTCTTCGTACCACGCCGACGAGCAGGCGAAGCTGGTCAAGGCCGAGTTGATGTCGTCCTGATTCGGCCATGAACAAACAGCCCGCAACGTTCAATCGGCCTTGCGGGCTTTTTTTGCCTTTCTCACAGGCACATCAGTCTTTTCCTGCGACTGCGAGACGCTTGATCCGCTTCTGTTTGTCTGCGTTCCTGACTAATGTGTGCTTGATGCTTTCACGCAGGGAGATCCATGGATGAACGCAAGACCTGACCCGACGCTCATTCCTCACACGCCTGTACCGGCCTTGCCGATGCAAGGGCTGATCGCTGTTATCGCGCCTGCAGGTCCGGCGGCGCTGGACACCAAGAAGGCCATCGCCTGGATGCGTGCTCGCGGTTATGCGCTGCGGATTTTTCCCGGGGTGTTCGAGAAGGACGGCTACCTGGCCGGCAGCGACGAGGTGCGACTCAATGACCTGCATGCCGCGTTCATGGATCCCGAGGTCGATGCGATCATTTGCCTGCGCGGCGGATACGGTACCCCGCGGTTGCTCGATCGCATCGATTTCCAGCTGCTGCGCCAAAACGCCAAGCCATTCATCGGCTATAGCGACATCACCGCGCTGCATCTGGCGATCAGCCGCTACGCGGGTTTCGTGACCTTCCACGGCCCGTTGCTCAACGCCGATCTGCTGGGCGAGCGCCTGCCGCCGACCGAATCCTCGTTCTTCAACATGCTCAGAGGGCAGTGCAGGGCCGGTATGGTGCTTGCCCATCCGGTTGGCCGCCCCTTGACGACAATCGTGCCGGGCGTCGCTTATGGGCGCCTTCTAGGCGGTAACCTGTCGATGATTGCCGCGACCATGGGCTCGCCTTTCGAGATCGATGCCGCCGGTGTGATCCTGTTTATCGAAGACATCAATGAGCCGCTGTATCGCATCGACCGACTGCTGACCCATCTGCGGCTGGCGGGTGTGTTGCACAAGCTGCGTGGGGTCCTGGTGGGCGATATAGCGGGGGTAGAGGCACAGGCCCTGGATCGATTGCTGAAGCAGACCCTGGAACCGTTGTGCATCCCGGTGCTGTCCGGGTGGCGCAGCGGGCACTGCAATCCGAACCTGACGCTGCCGATGGGGGCGCTGGTGAAACTGGATGCGGGTAACCAGCAACTGGCGCTGGAACAAAACGTCGTAAGACGCTAAACCTCGCCCCCCCCCCCCCCCCCC
>NZ_JAXDEQ010000187.1:0-399 GCF_035065025.1 Pseudomonas sp. YuFO8
TGGCGTCGATGGTTCGACGGATAGGGTCTCCGAATGGCGTGCCGTCCGACCCGATGGTTTGCAGCATCACCGGCGTATTGCCGATGGGCACAAACCGCGTACTTTCAAACATATGCACCAGGGTCAACGAGCCCTGGGCCTTGCAAACGGCCACGGTGCGATTGGGTTTTTTGGAAGACGCGGGAGCGACGAGGGAAACTTCCTGGCCGACCTTGAACACCTGCTCCACGTCCAGCGCCGAGCCGCTCCAGAAGCTCTCGGCCCATTCGTCAAATGAGCTCAAGCACGCGCTGAAGTCACGAAAGACGCTTTCCACGTCCGGCTTTTCGGCATTCATGGGTGACAGGACGAACTGCGCGATAACCGGAATCATGAAACGACCCCATTGGGTGGGGCACT
>NZ_JAXDEQ010000188.1:0-399 GCF_035065025.1 Pseudomonas sp. YuFO8
CTTTCTTGAGCCTTTGAAGAACCTGTATCAGGATCTGGATGCACTGGACCTGGGCTGTGGTCGCGGAGAGTGGCTTGAACTGCTGGTCCAAAATGGCTTTGCGCCTTCAGGCGTGGACCTGGACAGTGGGATGCTAGAGGCATGCCAGTCTCGCGGTTTGCCTGCCGAGCAGGGGGATGCGCTGTCGGCGTTGCGAAGCCTGCCTGATGCCTGCAAGGTCGTTGTCTCCGGGTTTCATATCGCGGAACACATCCCGTTTGCCGATTTGAAGGTGCTGGTCGCTGAGGCATTGCGTGTTTTGCGCCCGGGAGGGCTGCTGGTTCTGGAAACGCCCAATGCGGAAAACCTGATGGTGGGCACCCAGAACTTCTACTTGGACCCGACACACGAGCGCCCGAT
>NZ_JAXDEQ010000189.1:0-398 GCF_035065025.1 Pseudomonas sp. YuFO8
GTCGACATCATCGAACCGAAGGTACCACCGTTGGTGATGGTGAAGGTACCGCCGGTCATCTCGTCGATGGTCAGCTTGCCGTCACGGGCTTTCTTGCCGAAAGTGGCGATGCCGCCTTCGATTTCAGCCAGGCTCATCAGTTCGGCGTTACGCAGTACTGGAACCACCAGGCCACGGTCGCTGGACACGGCAACGCCGACGTCGGCGTAGCCATGGTAAACGATGTCGTTGCCGTCGATGGAAGCGTTGACTGCCGGGAAGCGTTTCAGCGCTTCGGTGGCCGCTTTAACGAAGAAGGACATGAAGCCCAGGCGCACGCCGTTGTGGGACTTCTCGAACAGATCCTTGTACTTCGAACGCAGGGCCATGACTTCGGTCATGTCGACTTCGTTGAAGGT
>NZ_JAXDEQ010000190.1:0-398 GCF_035065025.1 Pseudomonas sp. YuFO8
GACCTTCGGCCGCGGTGCGCTCCACCGTGGCATCGGCCAGCTCGATACGCGCCTTGCGCTTGTCTTGGCTGGGCACCTGCTGTTGGATACCGATCATTTGTTCAGTCATGTCATCGCCATACAACGTGCCGCGATTGGGCCCACCGATGGGGAAGTTCTGCAGGCCAACTACCAGCTTCGGATCTGGCAGTTCGCCAGCCGGGATCGCCGCCTGGGTCGCGGCTTGCAACTTGGCCGACTCAGCAGCGAGCGACGGTGCGTTGTTCTGCGCCAGGCGCAGGGCGTCGTCCAGGGTCAGCGCACTCGCCCACGCCGGCCACGCCAGCACGCCCACCACCAGGGCGCGCATGTAGAAGGGATTCATGTTGAAAATTCCTGCTCCGTTGCGCTGCGCGCCG
>NZ_JAXDEQ010000191.1:0-397 GCF_035065025.1 Pseudomonas sp. YuFO8
GTAACGGCTGATGCGCTCGCGCATGGCATTGAACGCACGGCCCACTTCGACCACTTCACTGCCACCGCCTTCGGCCACCGGCTCTACGTCGGCGCCCAGGGACATGTCCCGCGCCGCCCGCGCCAGACGCTTGAGCGGTCGGCTCTGCCAGTGCACCAGCAAACCGATGAACAGCAGCAGGAAACCGCTGGTCAGCACGATAAACCACACCTGCTGGGACGGCAGGCCTTGCTCTTCAAGGCTGGTGTAGGGCTCGGGCAATAGCGAGGCGATGTACAGCCATTCGCCAGGTGCGAGCTGAATCTGAGTGACCAGCACCGGCGGGTTCACCGGCTCCAGGGTCAGTGCGTAGTGGGCCCAGGAACGCGGCAGTTCATCAAGTTTGAGGCCGGCATTG
>NZ_JAXDEQ010000192.1:0-395 GCF_035065025.1 Pseudomonas sp. YuFO8
GTGTTGAGTTTTTTCGGGGTGTTCCTGCATCACACCAGCCTCAATTACGGACAGCAATTCGTGACGGCAGCGGCGTCCAGCGTGCTGGCGCAATCGGCGCCACTGTTCAGTGTGTTAATCGCGTTCTTCTGCTTGAAGGAGCGGATCAGCCTCTGGCGTTGGAGCTGTGTGTTGCTCGGCCTGCTGGGTGTGCTGGTGGTGATCTGGGGCGATCACGGCCTGGGCGATATCGACCCGCGCGGTTTGTTGATCCTGTTGGCGGCGGTGTCGTGGAGCCTGTACTTCGCCATCCAGAAACACTATGCCCATCGCTATAGCCCGTTGACCATGGCGTGCTACATGGTGTGGGCGGGCACCTTGATGCTCTGCGTGAATCTACCGGGCCTGCCCGCTGC
>NZ_JAXDEQ010000193.1:0-395 GCF_035065025.1 Pseudomonas sp. YuFO8
GCTTGGTATCGGTCAGCTCAACGGTGTTCTGCCCGGTGTAGAAGCCGAAGGTGGATTTTTCCAGGTTGCTGGCCACGGTCAGGCCAGCGAACTCGGCGTTGAACGGCGCGCCATTGGCATCGACTACGTCCAGCTTGAGGCTGTTCATGTAGCCATCCACCTTGACCTTCTTGCCCTCGGCGGTGCTGTCAAAGTCCAGGTTCAGACCCGAGAAGTTCACCGAGGAGGTCTCGTCCTTGAACTCCAACGGCAGCAATTCGAGGTTGCCGGTGACCGAACGGCTGTAGCCGATATTGGCCACGCCTTTGAGCGGCGACACGTCTTTGGCAGCGGCGAACCATTTTTCGGTGGTGGCGTTCTTTTCCAGTTCGAAATGACTGGTGGCCATGACCGGC
>NZ_JAXDEQ010000194.1:0-395 GCF_035065025.1 Pseudomonas sp. YuFO8
TCGCGGATTTCACCCCGCTCCGCCAGGCCAAAACGCGCGGCTGAAAGGCCCGTCATCTTGTGCACGGCGGTATGCAATGGGAACAACCCGACATCCCGGCTGAAATGCCCCAACACCCGTGGAAACGCACCCCACAAACGCGGATGTGGGAACGGATCTTCCGGCAGCCCATCCGACCCGACCATCGACAACGGATGCGCCAGGATGCGCCGCACATCCGCCTCATCCATTCCGTAGTACACCGCGCCTGCCGGTTGTAGCCGACGGGCTGCGTCCATCAACGAAACATCCCACTCAGCGGCGATATCCTGCAAATCACGCCCGCCCATTTCCGGGTGTGGTGTCGACCAGGTGATGGTGATCCGAAAGGCGTCAGTCACCTGCTTGAGATCCAG
>NZ_JAXDEQ010000195.1:0-394 GCF_035065025.1 Pseudomonas sp. YuFO8
CGGGCCTGTATTACGACAATATCCTCGGCTGTATGGAGTTACGCGAGCAGATCGCTCGACTGTCACTGGACTCCGGCTGCCAACTGACGGCCGAGGACATCGTAATAACCACCGGCTGCCATGAGGCGCTGTCCGCCAGCATCCATGCGATCTGCGAGCCTGGCGACATCGTTGCGGTGGACTCACCGAGTTTCCACGGCGCTATGCAGACCCTCAAGGGCCTAGGCATGAAAGCCCTGGAAATCCCCACCGACCCAATCACCGGCATCAGCCTCGAAGCCCTGGAATTGGCGCTGGAACAGTGGCCGATCAAAGTCATCCAACTGACCCCCAACTGTAACAACCCCCTGGGCTACATCATGCCCGAGGCGCGCAAAAAGGCGCTGCTGGCCCT
>NZ_JAXDEQ010000196.1:0-394 GCF_035065025.1 Pseudomonas sp. YuFO8
CTCCTTGATCAGTTTGCGTATGGCCTGCAGGGCCGCTTCCGGTACGGCTTGGGCGATGGAATTCATAGAAAACTCAAGGTTCCAGTCAACTGAGCGGCTAGTTGTAAAGCTATTCGCAGCCGGCGGCAAGCCACGCCCCAAAGGGGCTCGCGGGGTTTTGTCGGCGCTCGAAAAGGGTGCGAAAAGTCCGCGAACTGTTCAGACCAGTCCGACCACCAAAACGCAATGGGTGCCTGGCTTTCAGGCGTTATTGAGCGTGATGGCATGGGCTGTGCACTGAGCAAATCCAGAAAATTCCTTCGCCCTTCTCGGAGAGTTGCCATGACCAAGCGCTACAGCGCCCTGCTTACTGCCCTGTTTGCCAGCCTGATGCTGAGCCAGGCACCCGCCCAGG